>DAOVAN010000067.1 GCA_030671005.1 Caldifarciminota bacterium | reverse complement strand
AAAGGGCGAAGAAGGCGAAGCCTGCCTCAGATCACCGCTCTCTCTGCCGGAGGCGGATTCGCTCGCAATGACGCTGTACGTCGGAATGGCCAGAATGGGTTTGAATTTCGTACTTTGTATTTGTTCCCCCTACTGGGGATTCTCGTAGTTACAATCAAATTGAAATTTGAGTATTTACGGAATCGGATTTCGGATTTTCACAGGGGTTCAGGGTCAGTGACCCCGGTTTGCTTGAGGTTGTAAATGTGATCAGAAGACGCACCACGAGCTCTACGCCGTCATCTTGACAGCTCATTTTTTTTGTGTAGAATGATGCATTGAGCCAGGGTAGCTCAGTTGGTAGAGCACCGGACTGAAAATCCGGGTGTCCGCAGTTCGATTCTGCGCCCTGGCATTTTCAATATTCGCGGCCCTGCAGAAATTTACCCATCATCAGCCTGGCATATCCACATTTTTCTTGACATATTGACGAAATTTGGTAAAATAATGCGTATGGTACTGAACATAACTCAGCGAATCATCCGTGAATTAGCAGCAAGAGATGTGAAGGAAGGATGTTTATCCCAAACGGTGTAGTATTATGATCTCGTCTGAAGAACAAAAGGTTTTAAGTAGCTTCGCCAAAAAAATATCCCAGGAGGATCCAGGGGCGCATAATAACCTCGCCATTGTCTACTACAACAAGGGATTGTATGAAGAAGCTATTGGGGAATTGGAGAAGGCGTTGGAACTCAATCCTAACTTCGTGCTCGCACGTAATAATCTGGAGATAATACTCAAAAAAACCGGTCGGTTAGAAGATAAGATTGAGCAGCTGTCTCAGAGCATCGAAAAGGACCCCCACGATGAATCCAAGATACTGGAGCTTGCCACAACGTATCTCAAATTGCACAAACATTCCCATGCGATAATCTATTTTCAGAAAGTCCTTGATACAAACCCAAACTCATATGATGCGCATTTTGGCTTGGGCACTACCTTAAAGCATCTTGGTAAGTACGATGATGCCCTCGACGAAATGAATAATGTCCTGGGCATCAAGGCGTCGCATGAAGTATATCAGGCATTGGGTGAGATATACCTGCGCAAAGGTGTTGTCGATATGGCAATAAAGAACTTCGAGGAGGCATTGACATTCAATGATTCATCGGCCGAGACCCATTTTCTTCTTGGTTTTGCCCTGGGTGAGAAAGGCAGGGTGCAAGAGAGTATTGAAGCCGTGAAGAAGGCGATATCCTTAAATCCATCCCTGGCCTATAGTGAGACAAGTATACCGATCGACACGGAAGCGCAGCGTGATCATTGGGAGTTCCTGAAAGAACAACTTGGTATCCCGAAGACATCGGGCGATTCATACCAGATTCACTACAACATGGGTATGTCATACCGCAACAAGGGTTTGTTCGACGAAGCGGAGCGTGAATTCAATGAGTGCTTGAAAGCAAGAGAAGAAGCTCCCGAAATATACTATGCAATTGCTGAAGCAGATATTTTTCTGAGCAAGTACGAGGATGCGATTCGTAATTTGCAGCGGGCGCTGCAGCGTGATTTTGATGTGGTCGAATACGCCAATGCATTGGGTGTCGCATACATCATGCAGGGTCAATTCAATGATGCGTTGGAGTGGTTTGAGAAGGTGTTGGTGCAGAATGGCAGTGACGCCAAGGCACTCAACAACATTGCGGTCGCTCAGCACAACCTTGGGGATGTTGATCAGGCCCTGGTGAATTACAAGAAGTCTGTTGAAGCGGGAAATGTTGACGCGAGATTCAACCTGGCGATGCATTGCTTGAAGAATGGTGACTACAATAGGGCGTTGGAGTTATTGAATGGTGAAACGGTAGATGCCTCCTTCGGTCGTGGACTCGTATACATGGAACAGGGTGAGGATGAAAAGGCACTCAGTCTTTTCAAACTGATACTGGAATCAGTTCCCCATCATGCGGGAGCATACTACAACATGGGTTTTATCGCGACGAGATTGGGTAGGTATGAAGAGAGTCTATCCTACATTCGAAAGGGAATGGAAATCGAACCGAATTATGATAATGAGAGATATCATCTATCCTTAGATTCCGCACTTTCTGAATTCGGTCCATATTATGTCCCAAGGCTACACACGATTCCGGCTGAGGTCGTTGATGATATATTCAAGCCAGAAGCGGTCACTCCTGAAGAGCTTGTAGGTGAGGCCGAGAATCTGTTGAGCAAGAATGAAGTAGATAATGCGCTGAAGAAAATAGACGAAGCCCTGGGCATTGATCCTGTATACAAAAAAGGCATCCTTCTGAAAGCCGAGATCTTGTATCACCATGAAGACTCGGATGAAGCAATAGAGCTACTCGAGCGTTATGATAGCGAGAATTCTGACCAAACTGATGTTCTGGAGCCTTTGGCACGGATGCTTAAAGGAAAAGGAAGAATAAGAGAAGCCGAAGAGAAGTATGACAGTCTGGTGGCTTTGGAACCAGAGAACTTATCGTGGCTCAATGAGGTTGCGGAGCTTGCCGAAACATTGGGTCGAGAAGATGACGTTCTGTCGTCCTATCTGAAAATATATGACGTCGACCAGGAGAATGTCGAAGCTAATCTACGGCTCCTCAGGATACATATTAGAAAGAAGGAATTTGACAAAGCGACGAAGTTTCTACAATTCCTGGCTGATAGCCACCAGGATGATTATGAATTCAATATTCTTGCTGGGACTTATTGGTCGGAAAGAAAAGAGTTTGATAAGGCACTAGGGCATTTTGACAGGGCGATTGGGATTGACTCGTCCAACCCTTTGCCTTATTATCACTTGGGTCTGCTCAATGTACAGCGTGGTGCCTTTGAAACCGCGTGTGAGAATTGGAAAAAAGCGTTGCTTTTGAACCCACATGAGGAACTGGCGAACAAGATAAGGCATTGCATGAATCTTACGGTTGAGTTATCAGAGATATTAGAGAAAGAGGTTTGAAACTAAGGAGAGAAGATGTCTGATGAGTTGAGAGTTGACTCGGGAGCGTTGATTTTCGCGACACTGGCTGATGTGTATATCTCATCAGGGATGATCGATGAAGCTATCTCGATACTAAAAGATGGTTTGGCACGAAACCCGGATTACTACTTGGCGAAAATAATTCTCGGGCGGGCTTACTTTCTAAAAGATGAGGTGGACAAAGCGATCGAGACCATTGAATCTGTATATGATGAAGTGAAGGAAAGCGAAATTGCCAATCTCTATCTTGGACACTGTTATCGCAAATTGGGCGATAATGAAAAAGCAAGAAAGTACTATGAGACGACATTGAAAATCAACTCCGAGAACATGGAAGCATTGAAGGAACTTGAGGGGCTGATTCCCGACTTCACCCCGACACAGAAGGTGGCGAAAGCTGAACCATCCGTGGTCGAAGAACCACCTGTCGAGAAACCAGTGGACGAAACAATCCCTCTGGTCGAAGTAGATAAAGACGAGGTCGAAGAGCCAGAGGCTGTTGAACCAGAGGTCATGGTTGAAGAACCTCACGCTGTGGATCTGGAACCGGTGGTTGAAGAGCCTAAGGTTGAAGAACCAGAGCTCCAAGAGCTTACGGTAGCGACCCCGGTTTCTGAGGAAGAGCCATTTGGGGTGGAAAGAGCCCCAGATGTGACACCCACTGCAATCGAGGGGGCAAAACCGCAAGTCGTGAGCATTGAGTCGATCGTCGAAGAACTACCCGAGAAAAAGGTTGAGATCGAAGCCGTACCCCTCGAGGCGCTTGATAAGCCGGTCAGCAGATTGCTCGATTTGGAGACCGTGAAGGGTGTATTCATTTCCACTAAGGATGGGCTCTTGATAAAGAATTACGGTGGAGGCCGTGAGCGTGATGTGGAAGCGATATGTGCTTCGGTTGCTGCAATATGTATGGATGTGGATGAGTCTTTTCGACTGCTTAAGCGCGGTGGCTTGGAGCGTTGTATAATCGAAAAAGCAGATGAAACTCTGTGTGTAATGGCAGTGGGTGATTCTTTGTTGACGGTGATTACGAAGGTTGAAGCAAAACCCGGACTGATTTTTGTCTATGCACGTAAGATTATCGAGGAGATAGAGGAGATTTTAGGATGAAGATAGGCGAGTTTACTAAAATACAGAAGGTCCTAGGTGCTGGGTTGGTGAGCGAAGATGGTTTCATCATCGAAGGTCAAGCCACATTTGAGTATGATACCGACAAATTGGGCGCGATCGCGGCACGCGTCGTGAATCGAATCAAGAATAGTCTTGAAATCACAAAAGCCTCAGCCATAATCTACACAAAAGATAACGTGCTGTTTCTGAGAGATAGCGCCGATGGTATTGTCTTTGTAATCTGCCAGAAAGACGCGAACGTTGGTCTGGTGAAGATTAGGCTGGATAAATTCGCATAACTGTTGGTTCTAACCACAAGTATCAGATAGCCAGCCATGAAGATATCCAAGTATAAGCTAGTAGTCGTTCTTTTTACTGCCGCAGTTGTACTCGTTGCTCTTGCTTGCCCAAATCAAAAGAACAAGAATGAATTGCCGTGGGACGCGCTTGCCCGGAAGGACATGGTATACAGCCAAATAGTCGCCCGAGGTGTTACTGATGAGAGGGTGATAAATGCTATGCTCAAGGTGGAACGTCATAAGTTTGTCCCTAAGGATTATGAGAAGTTGGCATACGGAGATTATCCGTTACCGATCGCAGAGGAACAAACCATATCACAACCCTACATTGTAGCACTGATGACCGAGAAGATCGAGTTGAAGTCGACGGACAAGGTTCTGGAAGTGGGTACGGGTTCTGGTTACCAGGCGGCTGTTCTGTCTCTCTTGGTTGATGGAGTCTACACGATTGAGATAATAGAATCGTTAGCTCGTTCTGCGGCGACCCGTCTGGAAGAATTGGGTTTTCTTACTGTCGAGGTGCGTTACGGAGATGGTTTCTTGGGTTGGCCGGAAGCTGCTCCCTTTGATGCGATCATCATAACCTGTGCGCCATCCAAGTTGCCCCAACCACTGGTCGAGCAATTAGCCGAAGGTGGAAGGCTGATTGTGCCTTTGGGTGAAGATTTTCAGATATTGACTTTGTATAAGAAGGTCGATGGCATTCTAGAAAAAGAGGAGATTACGCCTGTCTTATTTGTACCCATGAAGGGTCTGATCGAAGAAAAATAACGGGGTCAGGTCTCTACTTTGAACATAAGATAACACGTTTCCCTGGAATACTTACCAGATTTCATGGGAAAAGTATGGCTAAATGAGTAAGGCGCGAGATTGCCACGCCCGCCTAGAGCGGGCTCGCAATGACGTTGGTCGTCAGTAGGAGTTATGTTCAAAGTAGAGACCTGACCCCAAGACAGCTACGAAACTCGAAACCAAATATTGTAATTATGTCATTAGGTAATTGTGTCATTCGTTCATTTGAAATGGTTATGTAAAACGGTCAAGGTAACGAGGCCCGTATCGTCTGACGTGAGGGTGCTACATTTTATCTATGAAGTCGGTGGAGATATCACCCGCGATAAACTTGGGGTGGCTCATTATTTTCTTATGGAAGGGGATTGTAGTCGGGATTCCTTCAATCACAATTTCTTCGAGGGCGCGCTTCATACGGGCGATTGCTTCATCCCTCGAGTTACCATGGCAGATCAGTTTCCCGATCAAGGAATCATACTGGCTCGGAATCACATGGCCGGCAAAGATATGTGTATCAAACCTAACCCCGATCCCTTGCGGCATATGGAAGAAGACGATCTTACCAGGAGCCGGCACAAAATTTCTGCTCGGGTCCTCGGCATTGATACGACACTCGATAGCATGTCCACGTAACTCAACATCTCCTTGTTCGAATGCGATTTTTTCATCGAGTGCAATCTTGATCTGTTCCTTGACGATGTCAACACCCGTTACCATCTCGGTCACTGGATGCTCGACTTGAATCCTCGTGTTCATCTCCATAAAGTAGTAATTCTTGTCTCGATCCATCAAGAATTCTACAGTCCCGGCCGAGCGATATTTGATACTCTGGGCTGCCTTCAACGCCGACTTGATAAGCTTCTTTCTTAAGGCTACACCGACAACCGGTGAAGGGGATTCTTCGATCAGTTTCTGGTGCCTCCGTTGAATCGAACATTCGCGTTCGCCGAGTGCGACCACTCTGTCATAGTTGTCTCCAAGAATCTGAACCTCAATATGCCGGGGTCCTTGAATGAACTTCTCCAGGTATATTCTGTTGTCGCCGAAAGCCGCCTTTGCCTCGGCCTGGGCAATCCGGAAACCGGCGTCGAGTTCTTCGTCGTCGCGTGCGACACGCATCCCTTTACCACCACCTCCGGCTGCGGCCTTAAGAATCACAGGATATCGAATCTCCTTGCAGAGTCGGCGCGCATCCTTTACGTGTTCAATGCTGCCCTTGCTCCCTGGGATGCCGGGCAAGCCGGCAGCTGCCATGGTTTCCTTCGCCTTTATCTTATCGCCCATCGCTCGGATATGTTCGGGTTGGGGACCAATGAATGTAATGCCACATGATTTGCATATCTCGGCGAATTCCGGATTTTCGGCAAGAAATCCATACCCGGGATGTATTGCCTTGGCTCCTGTTATCTCGGCGGCACTGATTATCCGGGTGATGTTCAGATAGCTTTCTTTACTAGGCGGCGGGCCGATACAAACTGCCTCATTGGCAAGTCGGGCATGCAGTGATTCAGCATCGCTCTCAGAATAGACGGCGACAGTCTTCAGGTTCAGCTCATTGGCGGCACGTATAATACGCAGAGCTATTTCACCGCGGTTGGCAATGAGAATTTTCTCGAATTTCATTATTTATTGGTATGAAACGAAATGAGTCTGCTCGTTTATTTACTTTTGTCTTTTTTCTCGAACTGTCCCCAGCCTCGCTCCGCGGTTTGCTCAATGCCGACGAGTCTCAGTTTGAATTCATCGGGATTCGTGACGGCTTGAATGGCATCATCATAGGATATTAGGCCATCCTTATAGAGCTTGAATATCGCCTGGTCAAAAGTCTGCATGCCATACTGTCCAAAGCCATCTTCGATTACTGATTGTATCAGCAGTGTCTTCACGGGATCCATTAGGTAGTCCCTGACCGTGGGTGTGGCAACCAGTACTTCAACCGCCGGGATGCGGCCTTTACCATCGGCACGCGGCAAGAGCCTGAGAGATATCACGCCGATAAGCGTTGCCGCGAGGAGAACACGCACGTGTTGATGCTGATGAGGTGGGTAAAAGGATATTATCCGGTTGATCGTTTCCGTAGCGTTCAATGTGTGGAGCGTGGATAGTACCAGATGACCCGTATCCGCAGCCTTCAACGCAACATCCATTGTTTCACGGTCTCGTATTTCGCCAATTAAGATGACATCCGGGTCTTGACGCATGATGTGCTTCAATGCTACAGAAAACGACACGGTGTCCATTAGTACCTCACGCTGGCATACTATGGAGAGGTTATCGCGAAATAAATATTCGATGGGGTCTTCAATCGTGATCATGTGCCGTGGAACATTCTCATTTATGTGCTCAATCATCGCTGCCAGTGCCGTGGATTTGCCACTACCAGTTGTACCGGTACAGAGTATCAACCCCCGTGGTTTGAGAGAAAGATCCTTCAGAATGGCAGGTAGGTTCAATTCGTCAATTCGTCTTACCGACATCGGTATGGCACGCATGGCAATTGCAATGCTACCCCTTTGCAGGAAGACGTTAACTCTGAAACGGCCAACGCCGCGTACACCTATTGCGAAATCCATTTCCTTCAATCGTTCGAACAGTTGCTGTTGAGAAGGTGTCATTATCTGGTATCCCATTGTCTTCAAACTTTCGGGCGTAAGTGATTCGCCTTTTTCTTCTGCCAACTTGCCGTCGATTCTGAAAACTGGGGGTGAGCCGGCCTTCAAATGGAGGTCAGAGGCATTAACTTTTATCATTTTTTCAAGCAGCGTTTTTAGTTCCATATTACTCTTTTTCCTCGCACTCTATAATGGTTCAATTAACATGAGTTCTTGATTGTATTCGACCGGATCTTCGTTCTTGACCAGTATCTGGGTAACTTTGCCGGCAACATCAGATTCTATTTCATTCATGAGCTTCATTGCTTCGACGATACAAACAACCTGTCCTGGTTTGATGATATCACCGACTTCCACATAGGACGGCGCGTCTGGCGCTGGAGCTAGGTAGAATGTACCAACGATCGGTGACCGTATCGGCGACAATTTTTCTCCGGTGGCTGTGGGTTTTTCCTCGACTTCCTGTTTCTTTTCCCTGGTCATTGGCTCTGCGATTCTGAGCACAGGCGCATTATCGCCTGATTTGCTGATCTTAACCTTTCTTCCCCAGAAATCAGTTAACTCGATTCCTGATATGATACTGTTCTCCAGAATTTTCACGAGTCTTTCGATAGCTTTGATCTTCATTTCAATAACCCTGATAGCCATTCTTGAAACGACTTGAAATCTTCTTCCTTAGATTTTCTTGGCTCTTCTTTTTTCTCTTCCTCTACTTTTGCTTCGGGTGGCTGAGTCATTTCAGGTGGAGCGGTTGTCACAGGTTCGGTTGCGGGCGGCTCGACGGATACTTCAGGTTGCGGCTCGGAAGCCACGACGTCCTCTTTGAGTCCAGTCGTTTCTGTTTCTCGGACTCCATCTGGCGTTTCTTTTGGCTTTGTTGGGGTTTCGGTTTCAGGAGGGGTTGTGTCGGTGGTTTCGAGCGGTTCTGTTGGTTGCGGCACTTCTATTGGTGGTGGTTCTTCCGCGGCTTCGTCTGGTATTTCTTTTGGCTTTGTTGGGGTTTCGGTTTCAGGAGGGGTTGTGTCG
>DAOVAN010000118.1 GCA_030671005.1 Caldifarciminota bacterium | reverse complement strand
AATGGGGTGCGCTGGGAGATCGTGCCCGCGGCTGAGGTGTTACAGATTTATCAGACCATTGAGGAAAACAATATGGAGACCGTGCTCCTGGAGAAAGCACCCAAAATTGCGGTGTATATACCTGAGAGTTTTGAACCGTGGGATGATGCGGTTACACTGGCGCTGGAATATGCAGGTGTTCCCTATGACCAGATATGGGATGAGGATGTCCTGGGTGGCGTACTCGTGAAATATGACTGGCTGCATCTACACCATGAGGATTTCACTGGTCAGTACGGAAAGTTCTATGCTAATCAGCGTCAGAACGAATGGTATAAAGAAGCCGTGCGTATGAACGAAGAGATGGCACAGCGTCTGGGTTTCTCTAAGGTTTCCCATATGAAACTTGCCGTGGCCTTGATAATCAAAGAATACATCGCGCAGGGTGGTTTTGTTTTTTCGATGTGTTCAGCTTGTGATACCTATGAAATCGCATTGGCAGCGCAGGCGATTGATATCTGTCATGACATATTTGATGGTGATCCATTCGACCGTGGGGCAAATGCCAACCTCAATTATCTTCAATGTTTTGCTTTTGAGAATTTTAAACTCGTGCTTGATCCTTTAGTGTATGAACACTCTACCATTGATGTTACGATGGAAGCAAGTACTAGGGGTCCCAACACCTACATATCGTTGTTTGATTTTTCGGCCAAATTTGACCCTGTGCCGTGCATGCTCGTGCAGAATCATACATCGTTGGTTAAGGAATTCTTAGGCCAATGTTCCGGGTTCAGAAGGAATACGATCAAGGTATCGGTACTGATTCTTGGCGACGTGGCAGGTACTGAAGAAGTCAAGTATCTGCATGGTGATTACGGAAAGGGTACGTTCACTTATCTTGCCGGTCATGACCCTGAAGATTATCAGCACTTTGTAGGTGATCCTCCAACTGATCTCAATCTGCACAGAAACTCGCCCGGGTATCGTTTGATACTGAACAACATACTGTTCCCAGCCGCACGCAAGAAGGAGTTGAAAACATAAAGAAATCAAAGTTTCTAATTAAAATAAAGGATTTAGAAAAGCAGAACGCTTATGAATTCTATGGGCTTAACGCCAAGGAGCTCAAATTAGATGGGGAAACCTTTAAATTAACTAAAATTTACGCGGAAGTCGGTCTGCACAAGTCTTCGCTCGGCATCAGGGCGGATTTCAGAGTCACCTATCGCGGTGAGTCTATTTGCATGCGCTGTTTAGGAAAGTATGCACGTGACTGCGAGGTTGAGGTGCATCTCGCTTATTTCGAGGGCGAGGATCCGTATATGCATCTTGAGAATGTGGAACTAGCAGCCCATGATGCTGATAAGGTATTCTATGATGGTTTTCAGATAGACTTGCGCGTAGGTATACGTGAAGCGATCATCTTATCGCAACCGGTTACTTCTTTGTGTAAGGATGATTGTTTGGGATTGTGTCCGGTCTGCGGAGCGAATCTTAATAAGAAGCGGTGTGCGTGCGAGATCGAGAAGGTCGGTCCTTTTACTGCTGAGTCCAAAAGAAAGAAAAATACCTCACGGAAAAAGGGTAGTAAAACCCACACAGAATAATGCAAGAGAAAGTGATAACCGTTTGGGTGATTGTTTAGTATGTTAATACTACTCTTGGTTGCCTCTCTGTCGATTGATAGTATTCTGAGCCAGCCAGAGCTGGAACATGTCCATGTTGGTATGATTGTGCTGAACCTGGATGAAGACAGCGTCATCTATGCCAATAATTATCAGAAGAATATGGTACCTGCCTCTAACCTCAAGATAGTCACCAGTGCTGCTGCATTGACCTTTCTCGGATCAGATTTTCGTTTCAAGACCCGGCTCGCGATCAAGGGTGAAGTGCACGGAGGCGAACTGCATGGCGATCTTATTGTCATTGGTGGCGGTGATCCAAGCTTCAGCCTGGAGAACTTGGAGGCGTTCGTTATGACTATCCGAGAACATGACATATCTCGAATCGATGGCAATATCATTTTGATCGACGGTTACTTCACTCAAGAGAGATTGCCCATCGGTTGGGCTTGGCACTACTTGGACGCGCGCTACGCAGCCGAGATTTCTGCGATTTCGATGAACCGAAACGTTGTGAATGTTCGCATTGAGGCAACAAGATTGGGGGCGTATGCAGACGTGTCCATTGAGCCGCTTACCGCGTATGTTAAGCTCATCAACACGATGATCACGAAACCGGGTGACGATAGCATCATCATCTTCCGCCCGCCCGATGAGAACACAATCTACGTTGATGGTGGCATAGGTTTTAATCACACGAGAAATATCGAGGTCGCGGTGAAGGACCCGGCCATGTTTGTGGGGCAGTATCTCAAGGAGAGGTTGAGTGAATCCAATATTGAGTTCAGTGGCCGGTGCATCAGGGGCGCAGATTTCAGTATTTACGAAAGGGGTTCAGATTACATCATTATTGACTCAATACTCTCGGTGTCACTGTCTGACATAATCAAAGAGATAAATATGGAGAGCGTTAATCTCTATGCCGAGGCAGTTCTCAAAACGCTGGGTTCTCACTATCTGAAAGAAGGCAGTTTCAGGGCCGGGGTATCAATAGTTAAAGAGTTTTTGAGACGTTGCGGCGCCGACACGAGTCTTGTTGAATTGTATGATGGCTCTGGTTTGTCTCGATACAACCTGATTTCTCCATATAACATAATGCTTGTACTGCGCTATATGTATCATTCTAAGTTGTTTGATGGGTTTTATGAACTGATGGCTGGTCCTGGGCAAGGCACATTGGAAAACAGGTTCAATAGTATCAGTGGTGTCATGCGAGCCAAGACGGGAACCCTGGATGCGATATCTTGTCTTTCTGGTTATCTAAAATTGAATAACCAGAACTATTGTTTCTCTATGATGTTCAATAATTTTGTGTGTCCCCGTAAGAAGATTGAGAAAATTCAGGAAGATATATTGAAGGAATTGAAAGCATTCTTGGAGGAGGCATAACAGCATGGAGATAGATATAAAGAAAAGAAAGTATGAATACAAGGAAGGACGTCTCATTCCAAGAAGGAAACATCCGAAGCCTTTTCGTTTCGTTGGCCCTGGTGTTTTCGTAATGCTTCTCATATTAATTGTATTGTACAACATAATAGTCTGCTAACTCCTCAACAGATTGACAATTTCAGACCAGTCCATTGATCGGTGGTGCACTGCACGTGGAGGGGTGGTGGTTCGTTTCTATTGGTGCATGGAATATGATCTGCCCGTACTTAAGGAACGGCGGGCGATTCCATTGACGCATTTCGGAATTTCGTTATAATGAAACCTAATAGATGAAAACTCTCACTCTTACTTGTTTCTTGTTTGCGCTTGTTCACGCTTCTGGGTTTGAGCCTTTCAATAGCAAACCTTATTTGACACCGACATCGTCTCCGACCAGTTCGATTAACATAAATTGGAACACAAAGGATATGGCATCCACGGTGGTTGCTTACGGTTTAACTCCAGGCTTAGAGGATACCGTAAGAATTGCGGGCGTACGTAACAACCATCATATCAGACTCGAGGGTTTGCTTCCCGGCACTCAGTATTTCTATCGCGTTCTGCCTCATGGTGATATGGAGACGTTTCATACCTTTCCGCTACAATCCGATTCTTTTTCCTTCGTTGTTTATGGTGATACGCGCGGTGACTCATCAATACATCAGTCAGTCATCAATAGGATAGCATCTTATGATTTCGAATTTTTGATACACACCGGCGATCTGGTGCAGGACGGTGACAATCCGGATCAGTGGCGGGTATTCTTCAATGTTACAGATACGCTGCTCCAGACCAAGCATTTCCTACCGGCGCTCGGTAATCATGAGAAGCCGTATTGGCCGTATGACACGTTTTTTGCACTGCCCGATTCAGAGTTTTTTTATTCGGTACAATACGGTAACGCATGTTTCATAGTGCTGAATACTGAGTTTGATATTGAAGGGATTCAGCGCGAATGGCTTATTAGTGAGTTGACTGCGGCGCGCGAAGATTCATCCTTGGATTGGCTGTTCGTGGTGTTTCATCGTCCTGTATATTCGGCTGGCCGGTATGGCGATCGACGACACATTCGTGAAGCGTGGTCACATCTATTTGAAGAGTATAATGTAGATATTGCTTTTACTGGTCACGACCATAATTACCAGCGGACTGAGAAGATAAATGGAGTCATATACATCGTCTCTGGTGGTGGTAGCGCATTTTTGTATGGTGTGGATACCCGCGAGTGGCTCGCTTATGCTGAGGCTACGTATCATTTCTGTTTGATCCGAATATTAGGCAAGAAGCTCATCCTGAAAGCGATAAAACCTGATGGTACGGTATTCGACCAGCTTGTAATCGGTAAAACAGCAGGATAATGTGAGCATGAATGTTGTTTTTGACCTGCACTGTGATACACCTCACAATATCGCAAAGCAGAAATTCAATCATATTACGCCCAGAAAATTGTACAAGCAGAATTACCTGGGAGCGATATTTGCCCATTTTGTTTATCCACAGACGAAATACCCGTTTGTCGATGCAGTTAGGTTGATCGCATCAACCACTCAATGCATTAGCAATAGCGAATATTTGCAAATAGTCAGGCGTCATCGTGAGATAAAACATGATAAGGTGAACATCATACTGGGTGTGGAGGGTGGCCACATATTTGATACAGTCTTTCAGCAAGTGGAAGCACTCTATGCTTTGGGCGTGCGGGTTTTCACGTTGACCTGGAACAATTCTAACCGGCTTGCGCGCTCGGCGATTGATTCGGACAAGAGGGGTCTGACAAAATTGGGAAAAGAGTATGTGATGAAACTGAAGAAATATGATGTAATCTTAGACCTATCGCACGCCTCAACGCGGACCGTACTCGATGTTTGCGACATTATTGAAAAACCGGTGATAGCCTCGCACTCTTGCGTCAGGACATTGAATCCCTCTTTCTTACGGAACATCGATGACCGCGCCATTAGGGCAATT
>DAOVAN010000010.1 GCA_030671005.1 Caldifarciminota bacterium | reverse complement strand
TTGGATTGTTTGATAAGTTCAAATCATTGAAGGTCTCTTTAGACAAGGTGACGATAGAACAGAAGAAAGCTGGAGAAGTTGATGTCATTGTCATGCGACAGCATACGACAAAAACGTCCGGCTATCATACGAGCCGAAAGGCGCAGGATTATATTTTGCAGAATGGTATTAGAATAGTCAAAGAGTTGATTTGATCGTCTCATATGGAGCGTATTTGCAAGATTTGCCAATTAGGGATTTTGCCAATTGGCGAAATCATGAAATCTGAATGCATTTGTGCTAGATTCTTCCTGTCGTAAGAAGTTTCTTTATTCTTTTATACAGTTCGGTTTTTCGTGTGGGATAATACCAGGTATAAAAAAGATTGTTATGATAGAGCGGATCAGTATTTTCATCAAACCCCGTCTTTTGGAATTCCTCGGTATGTGGGATCGGCGAGAATTCACAAAGATGCGGGTGAACGGCGAGATCGTGGCAGAGTTTTATTGAATCGATGATTTCTTCATGGTTTTGTCCGGGCATACCGTATAGGATATAAGTATGGATGTCATCCGGAGAAAAACCGACATCTCTTAAGATTTTCACAGCCTGCATAAATTCAGGAGTATCGACCTTACCCCCGGTCTGTTTTTGAAGACTAGGATTGATGGTTTCCAAACTGAGATACATGGTCTTGAAGTTTGCCCGATGCATTTGACCGGCAATGTTATGATCCAAGAATCTGCAGTGCAGACCATTAGAGGTATGGAAATTTAGACGGAGCTTGCGCTCGGTTATTTCGTTCAATAATTGCGGGAAGTTTTTGCTGTACAAAAGGGCATCATCGAAAAAGGCGATGTTCTCCGTTCTGTCCGCAAAATAACCCAGTTGTTCAATTATGTGTTTGTTCGAGAATTGCTGAAATTGAGGGCAGAGGATTTTCGTAGCACAGTAAGTGCAATCGAAAGGACAGCCGCGTGAAGTCAGCACTATTCCATAATTCAGCTTATCATATAGCGAGAAGTCGGGAAGAGGGTGTTCCGGTTCGATTTCAGTTGCTTGAATGTATCCAAGCTCGGCCAGGAGTCGGGGCAGGTTCTCCTCGGCAGTGCCACGGAAGACAATATCCGCCCCGGAGTGTTGCTGAGCATGTTCCGAGCACAGGTTTGTGTATATGCCGCCAAGAATGATTTTTGTCTTGGGAAATACATCTTTCAGTATCCGAATCACTTCAAAAACCCCAGGGTACCAATAGGTCATGGTTGAAGTGACAAAGATGATGTCAGGATAGTCGGAATTCTTGAGAATGTTGGAGAAAAGGTCCCTTGGCATTCCGTACCGCTTATAAAGACGGGGGACGGTCTTGTAGATGCTGGGCTTTTCGACGATTTCAAAAGGATACTTGCCCCGCCCGAAAGGTCCGGTCTTCGTGTGGACTTTGTAATAAGGACTATTCCTGTCCATGCAATCGAGTAGGGATACTTTAATTCTCAGTTTCTTGAGTATGCTGGCTACGATCAATAAACCCAGCGGTTTATTCCAGAAGTCGAAGGCCTTGAAGTCATATACCCAGGGATTGACAAGCAGTGCGCGCATTCAAACCCCATGGATCAACACGATCTGAATGTCCATCACATTAGTTCGGGTCGGTCCGGTCATCAATAGATCACCCGATTTCCTGAAGAATTCGTATGAATCATTGTTGGCGAGTGCCTGCTCGATGTTCAGTCCCAGATTCTCTGTCCTACTCAATGTGGTGCTGTCGACTATGACGCCGGCGGCATCTGTCGGTCCGTCAGTACCGTCAGTTCCCGCGCTCAGTGCGACAACCCGGTCGAGTCCATTTATCAGCGGTGCTAAGGCGAGGCAGAAGTCTTGGTTTCGGCCACCTTTTCCTTTGCCGGTCACGCTGACAGTCATCTCACCGCCGGCAATTACGCAGACGGGCTGCTGAGTTGTGTGTGATGAGGCGGCTACATCTCTGATGATGGCGGTGAACACTTGTGCTGCAATTCTTGTCTCACCGCTGATCCTGGAGGATATCATCAGTGGTCTATAACCCATGTCTTTGGCTCTTGTCGCGATGGCGCGCAGCGCATTCAGATTGTGTGCGATGATTATGCTTTTTGTTTTCTGAAACCTTATATCATCGTGTTTCGGTATCTCGCCGATTTTCTCTTCCATGCCAAGCCGTATCCGATTGCGGATTGCAGCCGGGGATTTCTCAAAAATATTATACTTGTCGAGGATATCGTGCGCCTCGCGAAAGGTCGTAGCATCGGGCACGGTTGGACCGGATGCGATAGTGTCCAACCGGTCATCGATGACATCCGAGATAATCAACGCTAACAGACTAGCGGGATAGGCGAATGCGGCCAATTGTCCGCCTTTGACTTGAGAAATGTGTTTGCGGATTGTGTTGATTTCATATATGTCGGCGCCACATTTCAGGAGTGATTCGGTGATCGCCTGGATGTCTGCAAGTTTGATGCCTTCACTGGGCAGAGTACAGAGTGCGGAACCGCCACCCGAAATCAACACGATGACCAGATCATCCTCCTTTGTACTCTTTAGTATGTGCACTACTTCCTGGGCACCCTTCAGGCTATTAGCATCTGGTATTGGATGCCCCGCTTCGCAGATACGAATCTTCTGGAGGTCAACGCCGTGTCCATATTGTGTGATTACCAAGCCTTCGGTCAGGCAATTTCTCAGTATTTCCTCGGCAGCATGCGCCATTGGGCCGGCTGCTTTGCCAAACCCGGTGATGAGAATACGTCTGAACCTTTTCAGGTCGTATTGAACCACCAATCCTTCAACACTTCGGATTATCAGTGAACCGCAATCAACGGTGAGGCTTTTCTTGGTGATTTCGTAGGCATTGGCCGCATGGATGCCGTGCAAAAAGAGATTTCTTACATCCGTGCGCAGCTGTTCTATGGATTTACGGTTCATATAGATTCATGGTAGCATCGGTGCCCAGTTGACTACCTTTATGTGAATAGACGCTTCGGTCTATTATGTTAGTTGTTCAAGATTTGCGACAATTGCTCCGAAGAGTTCCTTGCTTGAGAAGATAGTGGAGAAAAGTCTTGCGGCGATCGGTGCGGCTTCTTCTGCTGAAAGGCAGTAGTGCATCTTCAGGAATTTTTGCCGGAGGTCCGCGACCTTTTCTTTGGCGGCTGCGTTCTTCACAACGACATCAGCCACGTAATGAGCAAGGGTCTTGAAGTCTTCTTCCTTCATGCCAAAGCGTGTCATTTCCTGCACACCCATTCTTACACCGCTCGCCTGGAGAAAGCTCTCATCATCGGGTAGTGCTTGGTAATTCGTGATTATGTTATTCGCTTCTAATCTTTGAGCGAGCTCGTTTCCAGTACCGTGTTTGCTGACCCTTATTACGACTTGATGGGTTTCTGTGAAACCGTCGGCTTCGTCACCCTCAACATCGATACCTGCATCATTCAGTGCACGGGCGAAAGCTCTTGCATTCTTACGCACCTGTGTTTGGTAGTCGGCCTTGAAAGCATTCATTTCATAGGTCGCCGTGAGCAGTGCCAGAAGTGTGCCAAGGTGATGATTACTCGTGGACCCGGGAAAGGCGCGGCCTTTGATATCGATCCAGAGACGAGAGAGCGGACTTTCTTTACTGATATTTGACGCAACGATTCCCCGCTGAGGGCCAAAGAACGTCTTATGCGTGCTTCCGGTGACTATGTCGGCACCTTCTTTGAACGGCTCTTGTAGTATACCATAAAGGCCGAGCACATGCGCCATATCATACATGATGACCGGTCTCGGTTGCCAATCCTTCACAATATTGTAGACGAAATCCACTGGTTCTTTGTAGAGAAACATGCTTTTTCCAAATACGATGAGTTCCGGCTTTTCTTGTGCTAGCAATTCTGTAAGTTTTGCAGTATCGGTTTTGTATAGACAATCCTTGCGCACCGGGAAGTTTACTACTTTCTCTTTGTGTGTTGCAGGGTCTTCCTCAACATAGTTGAAGAGCGAACCCATGGGTTGTGAACTCAGATGCCCGCCTTTGGTCAATTCATTATTCATTACCAACTTCAACTTACGGAATGGTTCTCCTTCTTTTCGGCCCCGGTTGATGAATTTTACCATTGCTTTGAATACGACTTCATTTGCCATCTGCCCACTTACCGGCCGCAGTTCCACGCGGGGACATCCGAAGTATCCAGCCAATTCGGTGCGAAGTTGTTCCTCAACGTCTCGAATGAACTCGATGCCCTGATAAAAGTAAATTTCCTTGCCCTTCATTGTACGGTGTTCTGCATACCGTCCAGATGGATCTGATATCTCACACAATTTTACTAAGGGACTGGGGGTGGTTTCTGAAGGGATAAGATTGATGCATTCCCTCTGGCGCCATGTGTTGTTTGCCTCGATGCGTTTTGCCAAATCCTTAATTTTCTCGGTGAGTCCTTGCACATCTACCTCCAATCATAACGCGATATGTTAATCGCGTTTAGATGCAGACAGATTGTAGCAGATTCATACAGATATGTAGGTTAACATATCCATCCGTTTGCATCCATATTAATCCGTCTGAATCTAATATTATCCCGTAGATACTATGTGTCAAGAGCATGCCTGTATTGACTTTTCTCTTTTATTAGATAGAATTAGCTGAATATGAGACTCGCAATTGTTGGTTTGCAGTGGGGTGACGAGGGTAAAGGTAAGATTGTGGACTATCTTGCCAAGAATTTCGACGTCAACGCCCGTTACCAGGGTGGCTCCAACGCCGGGCACACTGTGCGTTATGACGGTAAGAAGGTGATTTTTCATCAAGTGCCGTGCGGGGTATTGAGCAAGAGCGTAACCGGGATCATTGGCGCTGGTTGTGTCTTAGACCCTAAAATCCTTCTGGAAGAAATCGACAATCTCAGGAAATACGTTGATAAGGTTGAAGAGCGTATAAAGATATCGAAATTCTGTCATCTTATTATGCCCTATCATATTCTGATCGACGAGATCAGAGAGGGCACTAAACAAGCCATTGGTACGACCAAGAAGGGTATCGGTGTTGCTTATGAAGACAAGTACGGCCGTACCGGGATAAGAGTGGGTGATTTGTTTAGGGCCGAGTTCTTTGAGAAGAGATTGCGTATCAACATCTCCAGAAAGAATCTGATTTTGATGGATATTTATAATGCAGAGCCTCTGTCAGATAACGAGATATTTGATCTTTATATGAGGTATGCTGAGAAATTGAAGGATATGGTCGTGGATGATACGAAATTCTTGAACGATGCAATCACGGCTGGTAAGAATATTCTCTTCGAGGGTGCACAGGGAGCACTGTTGGATATCGATTTCGGTACTTATCCTTATGTAACCGCATCCCATACCATCACCAGTAGTGTGGGGATTGGATTGGGTGTTCCTCCCCGAAGTGTTGAACACGTGCTGGGCGTGGCTAAGGCCTACACGACCAGGGTTGGCCAGGGTCCGTTTCCTACTGAGGACAGCGGGCAACTGGGCAAGATGCTCAGGGAATCTGGTGCCGAGTTTGGGTCGACGACTGGTAGACCAAGGCGCTGCGGCCCTTTTGATGCGGGTCTTATTCGCTACGCGGCGCGCATCGATGGTGTGACAGAGATAGTGCTGACAAAACTGGATGTTCTTTCCGGGCTCGATAAGATAAGAATCGCAATCGGTTACGAGAATGCGGAGGAATTCGACCCCTTTAACATCGAACACCTCACTCCCAAATACATAGAAGTGCCTGGTTTCAAGAGAGATATTAGCGGGGCGCGTTCGCCTGATGAGCTTCCCAGAGAGGCCAGGGATTACATAAGAATAATCGAAGATTACACTGGCCTTAAGGTCCGTTATGTGTCAGTAGGACCAGAACGCGATGCAGTTGTTGAAATGTAGTTTTACTTTTTCAGACTAAGACCATATTCAGAAATTCCAACAAAGTCAAGCCAGGACATAGATTACAGGTGATTAACGCCTGCCATTTTTAATTTTCCTCTTGATTTTTTTAGATATATATATATATTTATGTTAATGAACGCCTCAGAGGGACGAGTCTGGGCAGAAATTTCGCTTGACCGTCTAAAAAACAACTATAGAATCATACAAAAAGCAGTGGGGTCAGCCAGAATCATGGCGGCGATAAAGGCTGATGCCTACGGCCACGGCGCGGTCGAGGTGGCCCGTATTCTCGAAACGGAAGGCATATATATGTTTGGGGTAGCCGGAGTAGAAGAGGGTGTCGAGCTCCGAGATGCCGGTATCAAGTCAAAGATTCTCGTCTTGAGTCCCATCCTCTACAGCCAGATTGATACGATACTCGAGTACGATATCATACCAACAATATCCGAACTCGGTTTCTTCAAAATTCTCGATGAGAGATTGAAGAACATCGGCAAGCCGTTTCTCGTACATATCGAAGTCGACACCGGTATGACCAGGACGGGGTTTCCTGTTGACCAGGCAAAGGAAGCGATCGAGACGATTGGCTCGTCGCCACGGATCAGAATTGATGGAATATTTTCTCACTTCCCGCTTGCCGATGCGAATGGGTCATTTACTTCAGGGCAGATAGCAAGATTCAATAACATCATTGATGATTTGAAAGATGGAAAGATCGACTTTGGTGTGGTTCATCTAGCGAATTCATCCGGCATTTTCAGATGGCCCGACTCACATTACAATCTTGTTCGACCGGGCATTGCGCTATATGGTCTAAGGTCTTCGCCAACCGTCGAGTATGAAGGTGATTTTGATCCGGTAATGGCACTGAAGTCGAGGGTAGTGAATATCCGCTTCGTAGACACACACACCCCGATCAGTTACGGTCATACCTTTAAAACACAGAGACGTAGTAGAATTGCCACGGTGAGTATTGGTTACGGCGATGGTTACCCCCGCCTGCTGTCCAATAAGGGAGAAGTAATCATTCGTTCCGAGCGAGCGCCAATAGTCGGCACAGTGTGCATGGATCTAATAATGGTTGATGTCACTGCAATGCAGCAAGTACAGATCGGTGATATCGTAACATTGTTTGGACAGGATGGTGATGCAAGAATCACGGTTGAAGAATGTGCGATGAAGGCAAACACGATCGTTTATGAAATAACCTCGGGTATCGGCCCAAGGGTAGCGCGCGTATTCAAGATGGATGATCAGGTGGTCAATATCAGGACTCTGCTAGGAAGATGGGGGAATAATGGATGTTAATGAAACAGGAAGATTTTTGTGCAACCTGAATGTGCAGATAGAATTTCTCGATGATGGAGACATTTACGTTGCAAAGTTAGTGTTTTACAATACTTTACCGCAATAAGGAGGAAGGCATGAATAAGTTGGTAATATTATTGGTGGTTGTCTCAGTTTTTGCTCAAGAGGCAACGCACATGGTTAAAGAAGGTGATAACCTCTGGGATATTGCAGGCTTCTACTATCAAAATCCTTTTCTCTGGCCTTATGTATGGCGTGCTAATTTGACGACGATAGCAGATCCTCACTGGATTTATCCTGACCAGGTTTTTGTCATACCGCCTTCGCCTGAAGAGGGGATAGCAGAAATGCCAGCGCCTGAGGCGCCGGTGTATGTACCAGAAGAAGTGACCATGGTGCCACCGGTCGAAGACCCTGCGGCCGAAGTAATTTCGGCTATCGAGCCTGAAGACAGGATCTTCAGTGAAGAACTGATTCATCGTGCCGGGTTCATCGTCGCTGAGGATATGCCCTACTGGGGTAAGATCACTGGTACTGAACCTCATGGCGAAAAGTATATCACTTCCTTCAAGATAATATACATCGATCGCGCTGCGGATGTTGAAGTTGATGACAAGGTCACAATCTTCCGGATGGGCAAGACTATTACACATCCAAAAACAGGCAAGAGGATAGGCAAAGAAATCATTGTGCTCGGCAAGGCCTCAGTCGAGGCAGTGGGTGAAGAGGGGTCGCGCTGCAAAGTCATTGCTTCTTATGATATCATCAAGAAGGGTGATTTTGTTACACCTTACAAACCGGTCCTGGCACCCGAAAAGGTTGAATTGATACCGACCACAAGAGAAATAGAGGGTTACGTACTTGAAGTGAAGGTTTTACCTGCGGAGAAGATGACACTGCCGCATGATTTCGCATTTATCGATCAGGGTGAGGAAGCTGGAATTGCAGTGGGTGATGTTTTCGACGTTTACGAAGAACGTAAGGTCGATGGCAAGGAAATGCCGGATTTCACTATTGCCCGGATACAGGTTATCAGCGTATTCAATCAGGCAGCAACAGGCTTAATACTGGCCGATAGGGAGCCGGTTACGGTAAAACGGGGGCATAAGTGTAGACTCGCCTCGGAGGCGAGGTGAGAGAAAAGGATGCGCTCAGTCAAGTATACTTATTCCGTGAGTTGACGCCTCATGAGATGGAGAGGTTACTATCGATCTCAACGGAGAAGAAAGCCAATAAGAATGAGGTTATCTTCAAAGAAGGTGACATTGGTGACGCTTTCTACCTCATTGTGACGGGAAGCGTAAGGATATCCACACTAGTGCCAGGGGTTGGTGAAGAGGCATTAGCGATATTGCGAGAGGGAGAATACTTCGGTGAGATGGCATTGATCGATGATGCACCGCGTTCTGCCTCGGCAATCGCAAACGACGATACAATGCTGCTGCATATCGGTAAAAAGGATTTTCGCACATTGCTAGAGCAGCAGACCGATATTGCATATAAGCTATTGTGGGTTTTTACCAAAACTCTTTCGGCGCGCTTGAGGAAAACGGATGAGCAACTGAAGAGCATTTTTTCTATTGCCAAGACTTTTTGAAAACGTAATTCTGACTGCACTCTAACGTGGAGGATTGATGGGTAATGTTTTGCTTGTAGTATTGGGTTTGTCTTTGATAATCGAAAGGATAACAGAGAAAATACTACATTTCGTACCAGCCAGGACCAAGAAGATATACGCGTGGGTTGTCAGTACGGCACTGGGACTGCTGATAAGTTTTGCCTTTCGTTTTGGCATAATGAAGGAATTGGGTCTAGTCACGGGCTCGGAAATTGCGAGCTGGCTTGATTATTTTGTTACGGGGATTCTCCTGGCATCTGGTAGCGAGCCGGTGCATTCGATAGTTGAGGTACTCGCAACCAAGAAGGAAGAGCTGCAGAAGAGGGTAAAGAGTGCTTGATATATTCAATGTAAAAGATCCTCAGAAAGCATTACAGAGAGCGAATGAGCTGATTCGGGAAGGTAAGAAAGAGGCGGCGATCAAGGTACTCGAAGACAATCTGACCGAGGACAATGAGTCGTTTGATCTGTTCCAGGAACTAGCCCGCCTCTATTACGACGCCGATGAGCGTGGCCGCGCGGTCAAGCTATTACGTCGCATTTGTGGTATCGTGCCCTCGAGGACGGATGAGATAATAGCAGAGCTGACTGAATTGTATTATAGTCACACTTCGATCGACGCTGGTGAATTTCTTATTCAATTGTATGCCGCACAGAAGAAATATGAGGAGATTAGTAAAGCGCTCAGGGTATTGAAAGAGCACGAGACCAATCTGCTCGTCACCAAATATGATAAATTGAAGCAGAATGTCGACAACAAGAAAGTCATACTCAAACAGGATTTTGAAAACATTGTTATCCTTGCTTCATTAAGGTTTTTCTTGGGTGCGAGTAAAGACGCCGCGGCGTCAATCGAACCACTGATGGATATCAAACTATTCAAAGAGCCGCTGCTCAATTGGGCTCGCACGATAGGCAAAGAACGTTATAATGATCCACAGGCAGCAATATTGTTGCTCAAGGTTCTCTTGACGAATGGTAATTTTGAGGATGCGTTGCCCCAGACACAACGGATTATTGAGAAATTCCCGGATGTCTCTGAAACGCTTATTGATATATTGTCATCTGTAGAGCCGCCACCAAATCTTCAGCCGGCCTACACACAAATGTTGACAGATCTATATATAACGAAGGGAGACCTCGATACATCTATTGAGCAGTTGCAGCAGATGTTAGAGAAGGATACGAAAGATATCGATGCAGTTATCAAGGACTTAAGGAAATTGGAGGTTGTCAATCCCAAAGATTTGAAGATCTTGTATACCCTAGCTGACGCATATTTGCGCGCGAAGAGGATTGCTCTAGCGATAAGCGAGCTGGATAAGATATTCGAAATAGACGAAGATCAATACGAAGAAGTGCTTAAACTGTACAAAAGGGCATTTGATTATAAACAGAATGATCCCTTTGTCATTCAAGGTCTTGTAAATCTCTATCTGAAACATGGTGACATACCCGCGGCCGTTGATACAATCGAATCGGTATATAAGCTGGATCCTGGTTTGCTGAACGAGTATATCTTGAACCTCAATACGGTCCTGGGCAAAGATTTCGATAACACAAAGGCGTTGTTTCTCTTGGGTCAGTGCTATGCGCGCAAGGGTGACCGGGAGAGTGCCTTACTCATCTTTCAGAAGTTGATGGATAAGGGTGAATATCAATATGTCAATGATGCAGCTACTGAAATCAGCGCAGCAAATCCAGAGGATGTTGAGTACGTAAATCTACGTGCGAGTAGTCTCGTTATGCTCGGCAAGATAGATGATGCTTTGCGGGTTCTTATAGATTTCCTTAAGGTCGAACCAGATGAACTGGTCGATTTATTTCCATCCTTCGACTTTGTTGTCAGCAAGAAGCCGGATACTTTTGCGCAGATAGAACCCTTTTATAAGAAATACAAGAAAGAAGATCCCTTCATTGCTGAGCTTGCTCTGGCTAGGGCTTATGCTTATATTGGTGAATACAGAAAGTCAGTGAGCAGCTTCGAGCTGTGTTTTAAGAATGAAGAAAAGAAAGAGCTGACGAAGAGAGCGCTGATTGAAGTGATCCAGGAAAAACCTGATGCTGTTCCGCTCCTGCTTACGGCTGCCCGTGCATTCATTAGCGAAGGGGAGATGGAAATTGCCACGCAGTTCTTTAAAACCGCACAGATGGTGGATCCACAGGCGTTCTTCGAAATAATCAATGAATTCTATGATGCCATCAAGGCATTTCCCAAGGATCGTGAGGCAAGGACATTGCTCGTAGAAACATTCTTCAGTCGTGGTCTGTGGGATAGAGCAATTGAGGAATCACGGCGAGCGATCGAGGTTTTTGATAAAGATGCACAGTATTTCAATCTCAAGCTCGGACAGGCATTAGTGGAAGTGGGTGAACTGAGTGAGGCGGTCAGACCACTCATGATTTCGCTGGAGGGCGACGAGGATTATTCCAGTGACGTCATTGACTACCTGGAGAAGATTCTCAAGACAGATAAGAGTAACGTGCCTGCTCATTTCGCACGCGGAAGAGCGTTGAGCAAGGCAGGACGCATCGCGGAGGCAGTTGATGAATATCTACTCACGGCCAAGATTCTGCCGGCACGTGCTAGTCATGTACTCGCCGAATTGAAGTCGCTTTCATCGAGGGTGGTCGCCCATCCAAAGATTCATTTCGCTCGGGGCATTATTGAGTTGAGTCTGAAGAAGTATAATGATGCCGTGAGCGATCTGATGAAGGCATGTGAACTGGACACCTCATGTGTGCGCAAGGTCATACCACTATTTGAGCGTTTGCAGCAGAAGTTTTCCAGCCCTCTGCTCGACTTTTCATTGGCAAAGATATACTACTCGGCCGACCTTAAGAATTCGGCAATAGATTACTACGTGAAAGCTCAGTCCAGAGAGAAGAAATATCGCGAACCGGTGATCTCCGAGATGAAGAAGATATGCGCAGAGAAGCAGCAAGACATTGAATGTCGCAAGGGGCTAGCCGAGATATATTACAGTTATCGTAACTGGGATGATACTTTATCGCTGCTCGATGAAATTTATACCCTGGACAAGAAAGAGAGCAGGTGGGTCAAGGATTTCGTCAGCAGGATTTTGCACGCAGATTTCCATAATGTCCCCTCATACTATTTTCTTGCCCGCATCTTCATTGATGAGGGGAGTCATGACAAGGCGATCGAGGTATACAAGAAATTGGCTGAATTGACACCAACCGAGATCGCAAATGTTGTCGGTACGTTAGCTGGCTTTCGAGAAAAAACACCAGAGATGTTACTCTATCTCGGTGACTTGTATATCGATAGTGGATACATCAAGGAATCAATTGAGACTTTTGAAGAGTTGTTTTCAAGGAATCCTTCATACGGCGATGCGATAGCAGGTCGATTGGCTCATGCCCTGAAGAAGAATGCCGACATCGGGGAGGCCTATTTGTTAAAGAGCAGAATCTATGCCACACAGAAGAATCTCGACATTGCCATCGGTGCGGTTGAGCATGCACGACAACTGATGCCGGAGCGGGAGGACATCATTTTGAAGCATGGTCAGCTCCTCCATGAATCGGGGGATGCAGAAAAGGCAATCGAGTTGTTCTCTGACCTCTTGGGGAAGAGTAAAGATCGCAAAGCCGTATATCGTTTGATAAAGAAGACGCGGGAGGATTATTACAGAGAGAAAATCGAGATGCTGCGGGGCAATCAGGATGAGACCAGGCTAGAGAGGGCCTATCTTTATCTAATGATGGGTAAGATCAAAGACGCTCAACGAGAAATGAAATTTCAGCCAAAAGACACTACAACGGCAAGACAGCAGGCAATACTGAAGGCGCGACTGTACCTAAAGAGGAGACGCCCCATAGATGCGTTTGAGATTGTGAAGACGCTACCCGTCGACAAAGAAACAGCGGAAACATATGCTGATGTGTACGAGGCGATGGGGTCATATGGTGCCGCAGCCTTGGCTTTGAGACAATCTGGTGTTGAAGGGATGGAACAGCGTATAGCCAGTTTTGAGAAACTCGCGCAAGCTAAGAGATCAACAAAGGGCAAGTATTTTGTCGAAGGGAGGACGTGATGAAGTGTCCCTTTCTGATCAAGAGAAGAGATGTTTACGACGATGATGGTAAGAAGGTGGATGAGGAACTTGAACTACTTACGTGCATGAAGAATGAGTGCATGGTTTATGACAGCGCCACGAAATTATGTTCACTTCTTTCGTCAAACATGAAAACAGGTGTACTCATCGACGATTACAAGAAGGGTGCTAAGGAAATTAGAGACGTAATATTTCAGCGCGCGGAGGCTTTGCGCGAGGGCGTGTCAGGTGCGGTGGAGAAAATGCAAGAGGCGGTTTTGAGTCGTCTTGATGTCCAGCAGAAACAGATCGAGGTTATGATTTTAGGTTTTGATAAGATAATAGAAGCATTCAATAGCAAGTTTGAGGAACAAAAGGCCGTTATAAAGGAAATGAGTCAGAATGTCACGGGTATTCTTTTGCCCTTAGGTGACGTTATTGGCAATCAGGGTGAGGGTGTAAAATCGGCGGTTCAATCACTGCAGGAACGGTTCAGTGAAATGAATACGACGAATATGCGGCTTTCAGATGATCTCTTGACTGGTATAAACAATATGAGCGAGCGACTCAAGGATGAAATCGCGGATATGAAGAATCGGAATGCCGGGGCGATACAGGGCATTGCTACAAGACTCGATGATTTCGGTAAGTACTTCTCTGAGATGTCAGAAGCAGATGGTGCACGGAATCAAGCGCTTATTGAGAAAATTGGGAGTATCGATGATGCGATGAAGAATGTCATTAACGAGCTACGTTTTGAAGCGTCGACTACGGCCGATAAATTCGGAGAGGAGATGAAGGGGCATATTGAAGGCGTGAAGGATGCGGTAGTGAATCTGAAGGCAGATCAGGTCCTCGCACTGAATAATTTGCAGGGTGAGGTCGGACAGGTCAGGGAGCTATTTGCCAAATCATCGGAGAGTCTAGAGAAGATGGTCGAGATGGTGAATAATCTGAATAACAACTATCTGGAATCGTTGGGTAAGATCGCGGGCTTGGCCGAGGGTATGAGAAAGGGTGTAGAAGAAATTGGTGCATCGATGACAACGTCATTGAGTAATGTGACAGCAGAAACGAAGAATCAGATGAGTTCGGTCGCGACGCAATATGAAAAGACTTTCAGCGACGTCGCTAAACTCACTGAAAAATTCGAAGACTTGAAGAACCGGCTGGGTGATATGACCGAGAAGATATCGCACGAATTCAAGGAATCTCTCGACCGTCAGACTGAATTATCTGGTTATACAAAGGATATACTCGAGAACATGAGGTCGTTTCTACAGAACGAGGAACAGAGGTTCGAGAAGGAGCAGGAGCTCAACCGGAAGAGGACGGCGCTCGATCATTTTGACCGGGCAACACTCTACTATTATCGGGGCAACTACGAGCTCGCCTCCAGTGAAATAGACAAGGCTATTGAGATCGATAAGACCGCTGAGTATCTGAATCTGAAGGGTCTGATTCTTACCGAGTTGGGTAGATATGAGGATTCGAAGAATGCTTACGTTGCAGCACTGAAGTTGGAGCCCGAGTTCTCTGAGCTACATAATAATCTGGGTCTGTTGTTTCTGAAGATGAAGAAAGTGGATGAGGCGGTCGTGTCATTTGAAGAATCGGTCAAGAAGAACGTGAATAACGCACTGGCTTACGTCAATTTGGGAAAGGCGCTCATTGAATTAGAGAGATTTGATGATGCATTGAGTGCGTATAACCGAGCCCTCGAGATCGATCCATCCAATCAGGAAGCGAGAGAATCGGTTCAGTTATACAAAGAAGGGAAAATAGAGACATAAGAAAGGTCGGCAGGTGTAACAATGGATATTATTGAGAAACTGAAAAAGGAAAGAAAACTCAGATCGGTGTTCGACGTAATAAGAGAGGGTAAGGAAACGAAGGAACCCACCGAGGAAAAGGCAAACGATATCGAGGTGAGGGAGCTGAATCCTCCGCAGCCCGTGGTTAATGAACCAGACCGTGCCGATACAGAACCTATCGAGGAAGAGCCTGTGAGGGAATTCAGGACCGACGGGATGCACGAGTTTGATATTGATAGCCTTGGTGCTGGAGGGGATGCGTCGATAAAGCTGGAATACAAGGCAAGAATCAGCCAATTGATTGACACCGGACAACTCGATGAGGCGATAGAGTTGTTGAACGATCTCAAATCAAAGCTGACCAAGAGTGAATAGCTTACTGCGAAAAGGTTTTTCTTGCTTTTTTGATTTAGACAAATCCACTGCGATATTTTTACCCGAAATCTTTATTATGAGACGTTACTGCGGTTTTTTGAACCTCTGTAGAAAATTTAGTGCTTCTTCAAAATCTGGTTGTAACTGAAGCGCCCGGCGGATTTCAGAAAGCGCATCGGAGACACGGCCGGCGTTATACAAAGCGACCCCGAGGTAGAAACGTGCCTGGGGGTCATCAGGGTCCAGACTGGCCGCCCGGGTATAGAATCGTACGGCTTCTGCCCACTGTCGTCGGCGACTTAGTCTTACACCATATCGCCAGTAGATTTCCTTGAGAAAGTAGGCTGCATAGCGGTCTTCTGGGTTGTCCGCGTACGCGGCTTCTAAGTAATCTCTGGCCGCGGCATAGTCACCCTTTGAGATGGCAGCGAAACCACGGTCGCGGGCTGTCCAACTGTCCTTTTTGGCCATCCATGTTTCGTGCAATGCTCTAGTTTCTGATGCGGTCAAGCCTTTCACAATGTGCAGGGGTGACTCTCGGTTCGCCGCCAAGAGGAGAATGTCGTCCCAGGGGAAAATGTGTTGGTGACGAGGTATTGAATACTCAATGAAAGGGTGATCGTCCCGGATCGGCGAGACATCTTTTGTATACTGTTTTAAACCCTCAGGACCCAAAAGATACCCTGAGAGCAGAGTCCAAGGATTGTCGAGGTATACCTTTTTAAGCGTCTCGTTGATCATCGGATCAGACACCTGACGCATCAGCCATTCCCAGTCGATATGAAGGGAGTCACGCGCGCATAGTATGATACCTTCACTGCCGACGATCCATAGACTGCTCTGGGGGAATACTCTTACTGCCGTGGCGAGCAGAGCTCGGGCATCCTGACCGGTCATGCTATATAACGGTATCCACTGGCAGAGTACGCCTTTCGGCTTCAATTTATTCTTCGCCTCTTGATAGAATTCGACACTGTAGAGTGCAGAGACTCCCTTTAATCCAGGATGCATCGGTTCTAGTGTAATAATATCGTACTCTTCTTTTGTCGTTAGGAGATAACTGCGTCCGTCGTCGATAATTATGCGTACATGCTTACGGCTGAGTACGTCTCCATTCCATTCCTTGAAATACGAGGCGGCGTCGATGACCGCAGAGCAGATTTCTACGCAGTCGACCCGATCCAGATCATAGAGTCCCAGCGCACCGAACGTGCCGCCACTCCCAAAACAAATGACGAGTGCCTTTCGCGCATCAGAACATGCCCAAAGCGGTAAGTGTCCCATGAGATGATTCTTGCGCTGGCCCGGCAAGTATGTAGATGTTGCCTGCTGTTGATTGATCAACAATCTCCGTATGCTCCGGTCGCCCATGTCCTCGGTGACCATTACGGTTTGGTCCGCACTTTCACGGTAAAAGAGTAGTTTTGCTCTTTCGTGAGTAGGTATTTGCTGGAAACCAAAGTGAGGACGCATAGGGAATAAGAGAGCGGTGATTAGTAGGGCCGGGACCGCAACGGCGATAGCGATTGCTCTTTTCCTCTGTCCTATCGGCCCGAAGAAAAAAACCACTAAACCGATGGATGCGGAGAACCCTGCGAGTATGAGCAGGCTTGTCTGGATGCCAGCTAGAGGGATGAGTATGAAACCTGCGGACAGGCTGCCGATTATGCCTCCGAAAGTATTGAAGGCAGTGACTCTACCCACCTGGCGACCCATTTTCTTCATGTTGGTTGTATAAAGTGATACCATCAAAGGAAAGGCATAACCGAGAACCAGTGTTGTCGGAAGAATCAAGGATAGTGCTTGCAGTGTAGTGTTCCGTAATGTTTTTGCCCAGAATGTTGGATCAGAGGTCGGCGGCCTCGGGAGTTGTACGTTGAGCCAGATGAGGGTTGTGAAACCTATGACTACCAATAGGGCAACGGTTATTTCGAGTATGCCCAGTTCGAACCACGTATTAGAATCTTGGCTTCTCCTCCTTGGTTTTCGGAATCGTCGTGCGGCGATTATGCTACCGCCGCCTATCCCCAGCAGGTATGTTCCCAACATCAAGGCAAATGCGTATGTGTCGGTTACGACCGTGAATATCAAGGTTCTGAACCAAACAACCTCATATCCCAGGGCGGCGAAACCAGAAATGGTTGCCATGAACAGGATGACTAACTGCAGATTAGAACTCTTATTGCTGCTGGTCTGTGATTCAATGCCACCTTTCGACTCTTCCGGCTGCGATTTGATTTTAACTGCTGCTTGACCCTTGCTTGACGCTAACATCAAGGCGGCAACGCCAATGACAAAATTGGCCACCATGGCTGCCATGATTGTTTTCAAATATCCTAGGTTTTCTAAAAGTAGAAAGCCGCATAGCAGAGTGCCTGCGGTTGCACCGATGGTATTGATGCCGTAGAGCATGCCAATATCCTTGAATCGGTGTCCCAATGTTTTTGTTAAACCACGAGACAGTGCAGGTAGGGTAGCACCCATCAATATCGTGGTCGGGAGCAATACGAGAGCACTCAAAATGCTCTGTATGAGCGTGCGACCACCGAGCGATAGCTGTAGGTTCGAGGTGAGACCGGCATAGAGTCCACGGATGCCGGGAATGAGCAACACCGCGACGATCGCCCAGATTCCAATACCTATTTCGAGGAAACCGTACAGCCTTAGAGGAGCATAACGGTCGGCGCGGGGTCCGAGCAGTAGGGCACCTAGTGCCAAGCCTCCAAAGAAGACTGCTAGCACAACCGAAACCCCGGTGAGCGTGCTGCCGAAGATGAGCCCTAACTGACGCGCGAATGCAGTTTCGTAGATGAGTGCAGTTACACCGGATAGAAAGAAAAAAAAGTAGAACAATCCGGTGTTGGGTCTTCGATGTGATGCAGAAGAGCTGTTTTTGTCCATGATACACGGAAGAGCCCACATCTCAATTCATTAAGATGTAGGATCTTCTGCTCCTGACTACTTCTTCTTGCTTCTCTTTTTCCTTGCTTGCCTGTTTGTTCTTTTCTTGCTCTTGTACAAGATGACAGCTTGTGCCGCGGCCAGGCGTGCAATGGGCACACGAAACGGAGAACACGATACATAATTCATCCCCACGCGATGACAGAAGTGTACGGAGCGGGGTTCGCCACCATGTTCGCCGCATATCCCGATCTCCAGCTGTGGAGATGTTTTTCGTCCTCGTTCGATTCCAATTTTTATCAGCTCACCGATCCCTGATTGATCAATACTCTGAAAAGGATCCTCAGGAAGTATGCCTTTATTAATGTAGTCGGGTAAGAAGCCACCAACGTCGTCGCGGGAAAATCCGAAACCCATCTGAGTTAAATCATTAGTACCATAGGAGAAGAACTCGACCGTTTGCGCGATCTGATCAGCAACGATGCATGCCCGGGGAATTTCAATCATCGTTCCGTACATGTGTTTGATTTTTTTCAGTTTGTATTTTTTTAGGACTTCAGCGTAGATTCTATCGACGATCTCTTTCTGGCTCTCCAGTTCTTTGGCCTCGGCGACAACCGGGACCATTATTTCTGGGTACGGAGCTTTGCCTTCTTTGATCAGTTCAGCCGCAGCCTCGAAGATTGCGCGCACTTGCATCGTGGTGATCTCTGGGTAGGTTATACCGAGCCGTACTCCGCGATGTCCCATCATCGGGTTTGATTCGTGCAGCGCATCGGCACGCTTGATGAGATCTTCCGGTGATATGCGAAGCTCTTTTGCGAGTTGTTCGAGCGCTGATCTTTCGCGGGGGACAAATTCATGCAAAGGCGGGTCGAGTAAACGCATGACAACGGGCAAACCATCCATTGCTTCGAGGACACCCTTGATGTCTTTCTTGACGTATGGATATAGTTCGGTGACGGCCTGCGCCCTTTCTTCTGGCGTGTTGGAGACGATCATCTTGCGTAATCTGAATAGGGGCTCTTCAGTGCCCTTGCCATAGAACATGTGTTCGGTACGCATCAGGCCGATGCCCTGAGCGCCAAAGCTACGGGCACGCCTTGCATCATCTGGTGTATCGGCGTTTGCTCGAACGTCCAATCTGCGCAACGAATCACAAACTTTGAGAAACTTATGCAGCAACACATTCTCTTCAGTCGAGTCCATCATCGGGAGTTTGCCTTCATAGACGTTTCCCTTCGTACCGTTCAGGGTTATCCAGTCGCCTTCCTTGTATTTCTTTCCCGCCACCTCAGCTTCTTTCTTCTCATAGTTGATACACAGCGCGCCGCAACCGACGATGCAGCACTTGCCCCAACCGCGGGCGACGAGCGCCGCGTGAGAAGTCATACCACCTCGTGCGGTTAGGATCGCTTTGGCTGCTCTCATGCCTTCAACGTCTTCTGGATTTGTCTCTTCGCGAACCAGCAACACCTGCTTGCCTTGTTTTGTCCAAGCCACCGCATCGCTCGACGTAAACACGATCTGGCCAGCGGCGCCACCGGGCCCAGCCGGTAATCCCTTGGCAATTGGTTTTTGTGCCATTTCAGCCTTTGGGTCGACCATCGGGTGTAGTAATTCATCAAGCTGTTGTGGCGTGACACGCATTACCGCCTCTTCCTTGGATATCAATTCTTCCTTCAGCATGTCCATAGCCATTTTGACTGCGGCTGGTCCGTTTCTCTTGCCGACTCTTGTTTGAAGCATATATAGTACACCATTTTCGATCGTGAACTCGATGTCCTGCATGTCTTTGTAGTGTTTCTCCAGACGTTTCTGGTGACCGTTCAATTCCTTATAGATACGAGGCATGGCCGTTTCTAGGGTCATTAGGTCTTTGTTGTGGTCAGACTTCGAGTACTCATTTATCGGTGCCGGTGTTCGTATTCCGGCTACGACATCCTCACCTTGTGCATTGATCAAATATTCACCATAGAAATCATTCTCACCATTACCCGGGTTTCTGGTGAAGCCGACACCGGTCGCAGATTCTATGCCCATGTTGCCAAAAACCATTGCCTGTACGTTGACTGCAGTGCCCCAGTCGTCAGGGATGTTCTCAATACGGCGGTAACTCACTGCCCGCTTGCCATTCCATGATGCGAATACGGCACCAATACCACCCCACAATTGCTTGTGGTGGTCATCAGGAAAGTCGTGCTTCAGCACTTGCTTAATTCTCACCTTGAATCTAGTGCAGAGTTCTTTGAGATCACTCGCGCTCAGATCGAGATCACTGCTGTAGCCTTTTTCACGCTTCATCTGATCCATTATCTTTTCGAGTTGCCGCCGGATGGCTGATTTCTCATCCTTTGGTTCAATGCCGGCAGCTTTTTCCATAACGACATCAGAATACATCATGATGAGACGTCGGTATGCATCGTAGACAAATCGTTCGTCACCGCTCTGCTTTATCAAACCAGGGATAGTCTTGGTGGTCAGCCCGATATTGAGGACTGTTTCCATCATGCCCGGCATAGAGCGGCGCGCACCCGATCTTACTGAAACGAGGAGCGGGTCACGGGGATTGCCGAATTTTCTGCTCAGAAGCATCTCGACTCGGCGAAGCGACTTTTTAACATCCGCTTTCAGTTTCTTAGGCAGAGTACGCTTGTGCTTATAGTAGTAAAGGCAGACTTCAGTTGTGATAGTAAAACCCGGGGGCACGTGGATTCTGAGGTTTGTCATTTCCGCAAGGTTTGCGCCTTTGCCACCGAGCAGTTTTTTCATCTTCGCGTTGCCTTGGGATTTTTTGCCACCAAAATCATAGACAAATCTTTTTGTCATTTTTGCTCCTTTCGCCGCACGTTTTTAGACATGGGGACTGCCTATATATTAACGCCTAAGCTTTAAATACTTCTTCAAGATGACATCGAGTCGTGGACCGAATCTCTCCTCTAGTTCATAATCAATCTTTGCCGCTGGTTTGTTCAATTTTGTGAATTTTCTCAAATCCACCGGAGTCGCCATAATTATTGAGTCCGCGGGTGTGTTGTTGATACTGGATTCGAGTTCTCTTATCTGTTTCTTGCTATAGCCCAGTGCTGGAATCAGGTCGCCGATTTGCGCGAATTTCTTGTATGCGTCTTTGATCGAACCAACTACGTAGGGTCTTGGATCCACGATTTTCTTGGCTCGGTATTTCTTAGCCGCAACGATGCCGGCACCGAAGGACATACCGCCGTGGGTGAGGGTAGGACCATCTTCAATGACTACTACCTTCTTGTTTGCTATTAGCTCTGGCTTATCGGCTAGAGCAGGGGAAGCTGCTTCCAATATCGTCGCATCTGCGTTGAGTCTTTTGATGTTTTCCTTAAGGAGTTCAATACTCGATCGGGGTGCAGTGTCGATTTTTTTTATAAGTACCACATCAGCCCTCCGGACATTCGTTTCTCCTGGATGGTAAGTACTTTCATCCCCGACACGGAACGGATCTACAACAACGATATGGAGATTTGGGTCATAGAACGAGAGATCATTATTGCCGCCGTCCCAGACAATTACCTCGGAAATCTTCTCTGCCTGTTTCAATATCAAACCATAGTCGACGCCCGCGAAAACCGTGGTGCCTCTGATGATGTGTGGTTCATACTCCTCTCTTTCCTCAATCGTGCAATTGTGTTTGTCCAGGTCTTCTAACGTAGAGAACTTCTGTACGGTTTGCTTCTTAAGATCACCATAAGGCATAGGGTGGCGTATCACTGCCGCCTTTACACCCAGTTCGTGTAATATCTCGCAGACCCGGCGTG
>DAOVAN010000021.1 GCA_030671005.1 Caldifarciminota bacterium | reverse complement strand
ATCAAACCGGAGTTCCGTGCCGATCAATGCACACAATGTAAAGAATGCGAGGAGAAGTGCCCGCAAAAAATCCCGATCGCTGAAGTCCTTGAACAAGCACATGACAGTCTTGCGAGTTAAGGGGACAGGCTACTTTTCTTGCAGCAACTCACAACTTCCCGTGAACCATTACAGATAATCCTTCGCAGAAACTATGCGAACGCAGGATAGCTAGAAAAGTAGCCTGTCCCCTTTAGCTTTAGAAGACGTAGTCGTTCACAAAATCTATGACTGCCTGATGGTACTGCATGCCGAGAACCGTAATGATATCATCATGGCCGGCATCATCAATCCATAAATTTCCTTTTGGATCTACGGCATTATCCCAAATGCGATGAACATGACGTTCGAATACTACGAAATCATCGGTCCTGCCGTGCATCATAAAGAAAGGACACCCGACGTGTTCAATTCTCGTTTCGTTATCGAAATCCGCATCGACTACATAGCAGCCAGGCATATTGAGCAGGATTGCATCCTGCAGGAGTGCGCTGGCTGAAGCAGGTGCTGACTCGAAGATCAGAGCTGCCGGATGGTGTTCATCGGCGGCGAGGTAAGATGCCACAAAAGCACCGAGGGACCACCCGTAGAATACGATTTTCGAAGTGTCGATATCGGTTCGCGCTTGCAGGTAGTGCAAAGACTCCAGACCGTCAGAGAAGAGCGCCTCGCCAGAGGGGCTACCCTCACTCTTGCCGTATCCTTGATAGTCGAATATAAAGACATTATATCCCATTTCCCAGAAATGTTCGACCCATATCCAGTACCGGTTGATGTTCTCATCCTTACCATGGCAATAGAGTATCGTGACTTGATTATTAGTTGCTGAGTCCGGGTGGCCATGCACGAAAAACCCGTAAATCGTATTCCCCATTGATGTAAGCAATACAGGTTCGACAAGAGAGTCAGGTATTATGAACCGTGTTCCCCATTCATCATCAAAGTCCTCAGGCCGCAGATACTCATCGATCTGTGTTGGTTCGAAGAGAAAATCATCGAGGCTGATGAGTCTTTGACAGGCAAGGAAAACAAATATACTGACTAGGATAATCTTTCGCGTATTCATTGTGCACCCTTTCCGATGTTGACTGATAAACCGCAGGTAAAACCGAGAGCTCCGTAGTTCCAGGGCTTGATAGCGTAGTCGACGATGCGGTTCTCGCTGTCCTCGTGGGGAGCATACCACTTTGTTTCTAGGTTCAAGACCAGTTGATTGCCAAAAGGTATTTCAAAACCGATGTATGGCACAAATATTACATAAGGATCAACGTATTGAACCATGGCGTGGGTTCCCAGATAAAAGAGGTGGTTGCGTTCAGATAATCGATAACTTCCCGTTAGAGAGAATTCCGGATAAATCCGTAGGCTGGATGTTTCGCCGACGTGGTAGAATCCATAAATGCTGCCCTCAATTGCTAGGGCGGGTATCCATTGTGATTGCTTCAGAAAATGTTTTGTAGCGCCAGCGTCCAGAGCCAGATTTCCGAAAGCGGCCATCGTGGGATGGATGCCGATATGGAAATCCGTGGTTTCATTCCAACCGCGCCGGTACCTGAGGACCGTGTAGGGTGCTGGTATGTTGATATCATATATGGGTGTAACCGGACCCCCTATTGAGAATACCAATGCGCTGTCATCCTTGCCAACGGGTCGAACCGAGGCAACGGTACCACACCCTATAGTAATGAGGTAGATCGCGGTCAGGAAGTACCATGCAACTTTCCTGCATGTGATACCTTTCTTCACAATCCCTCCTTTCTCGTTTAATCTACGAAAAGTAAATATCACAACAGTGACTAAGTGAAAACCAATTACAAGAAAGTCACCAAGTGAAATAATATAGCAAGATAGACCGTATTGTCAATGAACTGCGCTTACTGGAGAGCAAAGCTATACAAGCAATGTGATTATCTGGGTTATGCAATCGGGATTAGATGTGTGTTGCCCGCGCCGATTCATGTACCAATCTTGAACGAATAAGTCTGACTCTTATACCATCCCCTTGCTTTGAATGGATACAACCGAAGTACTGTGTGATCTGGATCATTCGGGCCTCCAGGATAGTATCTTTCCCACCCCTCGTGCCACAGAGCTTCTCTGACTCTTACATCGTCAACGATTTCTATGGTGCCGGTCAGGGCAAGGCTGTGGAATTCATTCGGGTTACAGAAAAAAGCACATACTGAGGGGTTGCTTTTTATCTGGTTGATCTTTGTGGATGAGGTGTTGGTGGTGAAGTATATCATGAAATCGTTCGTGTGGTCACTGAATATTTTCACCAACTTGGGGAATTTGTGCTTGTTCCGTAAGTTAAACATGCTTCTTGTTTGCGGAAAACCCTCTTCATCGATCGAAGTGAGATATGCAGCTATCGCTGATTCGATTAGGTCAAGACTTACTCGTTTGGCTTCATGCTCGTCCATCTTGTCCTCCCTTTATACTGATTGCTGTGCATAGTATGGTCTCATGGTGAGCTAATGTCAAGCATATGGCGTCCGTTGTGTTCATAAAATAAAGCCAGTTGTAATCCAGCGATATTCGGTTATAATCTAGAGGATAAAATGGTTATGGGAAGACATGATAATCATGGTCACAGGGAGGATTTGGCTGGTGAACATCCGTTTGGCGATAAAGGCCAGGTGATATTGTTGATCGTTTTCTTGGTTGTGTGGATCGCTGATTCCTTCATCTTCAGATTTTCAACTTTTGCTGCGCAGTATGTTTCATTGTATATAAGGATACCACTCGCTGCTGTCATCCTTTTCATTTCCGGGTATTTGGCCAATCAAGGAATGCGTGTCGTCTTCGGCAAAGAACGGCAAGAACCGGCGGTGATCAATGGAGGTGTCTTCGACGTAGTGCGGCACCCTATATATTTGGGGTGCATATTGTTTTACCTGGGTTTGCTAATCCTCACACTCTCATTAGTTGCGGCACTCATATGGATTGCTATTGTCGTCTTTTATCACTACATATCTAAATACGAAGAAAAGTTGCTTCTTCTAAAGTTTGGGAAAGAATATGAACAATATACGCAATCCGTTCCCATGTGGATACCGCGCCTGAAACTAAAATAGAAACAGTGATGATTCCTCGATAATGCAACTGAGTGTCTAGTCCGACAATTGTACAATTGTAAAACTGTCGAACGCAGGTCAGTCTAACCTCTAATAGGACGTGTCATGGAGTTAGGGGACATGAAGGAACAATTGGATAAAATCCGCAAGGCATATGATTTGACGGTCGGGCAATTCCAAGAAGGCGTTGATGTTTATGCTGCAGTTCCCGAAGAAATAAGGAATTTGCCGGGCTACACAGAAATAACTAAGAATCAAAATACTGATAGTGACGCCTCTGACATCAGAGAATACCTGGCCCCCAAGCAGGGGATGCGTTATCTGGACGGGGGCTGCTGTGCGAATCTTGCCAACTACCGGCTCGATAAATGGCTTAGTGTTTATTATGGCGTGGATATAAGTCCGGCATTAGTTGACGCTATGAAGAGTTTTGCAGAGAAAAACAGCATTCCAATCGGAGGCCTGCATGTCGCCGATGTCGCCAGTTTACCTTTCGACAACAAATTATTTGACATTGTAACACTCATCGGTGTCCTGGAATACTGCACCCTCCAGCATACCGAGCATATCCTGCATGAGCTGTGGCGTGTTTTGAAGCCAGATGCGAAGATGGTGTTGGATGTTCCCAATCTTGAACATCCATACGTGAACACCATGTTACGATTGGAGGAATTTCTTGGTCGTCCGAACATACCCAAAGAGAAAAAAAGTATTGAGAATTTTCTCAAACACCGGTTTACAATAGACCGTGTTGATGATTCCCGGGTGATGATCAAATACTTTGTCCGTGCCAAAAGTGATAGAGAAGATGTCGGTTGATACTCGTCACTGCCTAACCGTGTAGTACAGAATGCTTTTATCATCCTTCTTACTGGTTATCCTTGCAGCTATTTTGCATGCGCTTTGGAATTTCACAGCAAAAAAGGTATCTGGCAACCTTAGTGTATTGTATTTTGGGTTATTATTCGGGTGTATCATTCTCTTGCCGCTTTTGTTTCTCTTTTCACCGCCCTCAGTTTTTGTGCCGTCTGCGTACCCTTATGTTCTTGCCACCGGAGTCATACACGCCTTTTATTTTTTCCTGTTGTCCAAAGCCTACAATTACGGGAATATATCGACAGTCTATCCCATAGCAAGGGGTAGCGGTGTTATCAGTACGGCAGTTGTGGCCTTTCTTTTGTTGAAGGAGGCAATTTCTCTCTTCGGGGTAACAGGGGTGTTGTGTGCGAGCATCGGCATACTCCTTATTGGGCTCAGAAGAGATGAACACACAGATCACCACAGGGGTGATTTTTGCCTTGCTGGTTGGGGCAACGATTGTGTGTTATTCTATTGTTGATAAGATGGCCGTCCGATTGATACATCCTGTCGTTTATATATTTGGACTATTCTTTTTCAGCATGGCCTTTCTGACGCCCTATATGGTCATCAGTAGAAAAAGTGAGCTATGTAATGCCTGGAGGCACTTCAAGAAATATAGTCTCATCATAGGCGCTGGAGCGGCAGGTGCGTATTTGATAATCCTTTTTGTGTTCCGTATTGCACCAGTGAGTTACGTGGTCGCGGTGCGAGAGCTGTCCGTGGCAGTTGGTGCTTTACTGGGGATAAGGTTCCTGGGAGAACCCTTATCGATGAGAAAATTGACGGGCATTATTTTGGTCGTGCTTGGATTGATCGTGATAAAGATTGCGTGATCCACATCATGCGGGCTTTCAATAATATAAACCGCTTGACATACTGCAATTCGCATGTAGCCTTACTAAGAGGATATGATGAATCCCAACAGATATTTGCTATTTGTTTTCTTTGTCAGTTTGATCATTTCGGGGTGTGGGAATCGACACGATACCGCTCCTGTAGTTTTACTGCAGACGGAACTGGGTGATATCGTTGTTGTGATTGATGTTGTTAGCGCACCGATAACGGCAAGAAATTTCTTGCGGTATGTCGATGAGGATCGTTTCAAAGAGGCGTTCTTCTACCGTGTGGTGAGATTGGATAATCAACCCCACAATGATGTGAAGATTGAAGTTATCCAGGGCGGCATCGGGTTTGTGGAAAGCGATTTGCGGTTACCACCGATTGTACATGAAAATACTGAGAAGACGGGCTTGCTGCACAAAGATGGTGTGATATCTATGGCGCGGCGTGAACCAGGGACTGCCAGTTCGGAATTATTCATCTGTGTGGGCGATCAGCCTGAGCTAGATTTCGGGGGCAAACGGAATCCTGATGATCAGGGTTTTGCCGCTTTTGGTCGGGTGATACAAGGTATGGATGTGGTGCGGACAATACATGGGCAATCAGCTGATGGGCAAACGTTAATCTCACCGGTTAGGATAATCGGTTTCAAACGGGTGAAGGAGCATGGCCCGGTAACGGAGTGAAAAGATGAAATACGACGTGACATCAGACATAAATCGCGACTATTTTCGGTCAAAATTGCTGCAATACACCAGGAAAGCATTCAAGATGCTTCCCGAGTTGCAGAAACCAAGGATCCTGGATATCGGTTGCGGTACGGGTGTAGTTACCCTGGAGCTGGCGAGATTGAGTAACGGACGCGTAGTCGGCATCGACACGGATCAGGCTGCTCTTGATAAACTAAACGTTAAGATCGAACAGGCCGGACTTCTTAATCGTATAAAGACTCTGAACTGTTCGATGAGAGATATGCGATTTCCCGACGGTAGCTTCGACATAATATGGAGTGAAGGCGCGATATTCGTGATCGGATTTGAAGAAGCCTTGAATGAATGGCGCCGTTTCATACGACCCGAGGGGTATCTGGTGTTGCATGCTCGATTGGGGAGTATTGAGCAGAGAGTGGCAATGATTCCGACTTTGGAGTATAGGTTCATTGACAAATTCGTTGTCCCGAAAGATGCGTGGTGGGATGATTACTACGGTCCCTTGGAGAGGCTCATTGAAGGTCTGCGTCACAAATACCGTAATGACCCGAAGGCTCAAGTTATTTTGGATAAAGCACAAACCGAGGTGGACGAATTCAAGAGTAAACCTGAATTCCACGGTTCCGTGTTCTACGTCATGCGGAGGACCAGCGGCGGATAATCATGAAGAGCTATAAAAAGGAACTCTGGTTCAATACAAGGAATCGAGTGGACCTTATCAACATCACGCCTCAGGTTGAGAAAACATTGAGGGAAAGCGGAATAACAGAAGGTTTATGTCTTGTGAATGCGATGCATATCACGGCAAGCATCTTCATTAATGACGACGAACATGGTTTGCACGAGGATTTTGTGAAATGGTTGGAAGATAACATACCGCATGATCCTAAATCGTACAAGCACAATCTCACCGGAGAGACGAATGCTGATGCGCATCTAAAGAGGCAATTCATGGGTCGAGAAGTCGTCGTCGCGGTTACTAATGGCAAATTGGATTTTGGCCCGTGGGAGCAGATCTTCTATGGCGAGTTCGACGGCAAAAGAAAAAAGAGAGTGTTGATAAAGATAATCGGAGATTAGCTTTCTTGGGCTTGGTCTTTTGCACTGTGTAGCGTTATGTCAAAGAGAGGCGTTTATGAGGACTACTTTTAGGGTCAGGCCGATTGGCATCATTCATTCGGATTTCAAATCACGCGAGGAAGTAGTCAACTCGAACAAGGATGAGAATGTTGGGAAGATTGAAATATTCACTGAGTATGAGGACGGTCTTGACGACATCGACGGGTTTTCCCATATCGTTGTACTTTGCTGGATGCACAAATCAACTTATCGTGCTCTAAAGATAACGCCGCTGTATCATCCCGAGAAGCTGCGTGGGATATTTGCCACCAGACATCCAGACCGTCCAAATCCGATCGCTATAACTACTGTGGAATTGCTAGAACGTAAAGGAAATGTATTAAAGGTGAGTGGTATTGACATGCTCGATGGTACTCCAGTGCTCGATATCAAACCCTATACAAGAAGAGACGGGAAGCCCGATGCTAAATTTGGATGGTTGTCCGATAAGAAATTTCCATAGCGATGGGCAAAAAAGAAGACCAGGGGAGCCCGATGGTGCTCCATAGCCTCTGGCGTCTCTTCGAGAACAGAATATTCAACATTTCTCCGTCCGGTTGTCTATTCAATCAGTATCGCGATCGCAACGCCAAGGTTGATCTGCTTAATGCGGCAGAGATCAGGCGTAATAATCTGTTCAATTATCTGGGGTCGTTCAAAGGGCAGCCATCGGTTGTACTCATCGGTGAAGCTCCAGGGCCCTGGGGGTGTCGTTTCTCGGGTATTCCTTTCACTGGAGAAAGGCAGCTGATGGCAAATGCTTTGCCCTTTACGGGTCAGCAGTCGAGCAAAGACAAGTCGCTGATGAAGCTTAAGAAAACAGCTCCCTATGTCTCAAATTCGGCAAGACTGTTCTGGAGTACAATGTTACAGCATCACCCGAATTTTCTCGTATGGAATTGCATACCGTTTCATCCTCACAAAGATGGTAACATTCTTTCAGTGCGCACTCCCGCGACAAGGGAGGTGTTGCATTTTGCTGATATTCTCTCGGAGATATTGTCGTTGCTCAAGCCTGAGAAGATAGTTGCGGTAGGCAAAAAGGCTGAATTTTCTATGAAGCATCTGGGCATATTATGTAGTTATGTGCGCCATCCCTCTCAGGGTGGGGCCGTGAAATTCGGGAAAGGCATAAAAAAAGTATTCAACACGTTGTAGTGTAGACCATATCAATACTTGCAATTCAGAATAATCTGAGTAATATTTCCCATGCCGAACAGCAATGAAATGTTCAATCCCAGACCAGTCTTGAAGTTCTTAGATGACAGCATCATAAAGAAAATAATAACCGAAGCCCGGAGTATACTCGGTAACCTCGGTGTAGAAATCCACAACAAAGAGATCCTCTCCATGCTTCATGACCATGGAGCAAAGGTTGACATGACGAAGGGTCATGTACTACTGACCGATGATGTCATAGATGATGCGTTGAAGAAAACACCCCGTTCTTTCAAACTGTATGATGTTCTCGGCAACGAGACGCATGATTTTTCAGGGTATGAGGTGCATTTCACGCCTGGGTCAGCTGCCCTGAACATCCTGGATTCGAACACACAGGAAATCAGGAGACCCACAACAGAAGACTATGTCCGTTATGCGAAGTTAGTCAGTCAGTTACAGAACATTGCATCCCAATCCACCGCATTCATACCGGCGGATGTGCATGAACATATTTCCGACAGCTACCGGCTCTACTTGAGCCTGCTTTATTGCGAGAAGCCAGTGGTCACCGGAGCGTTTACGGTTGAGGCGTTTACCGTAATGAAGGAACTGCAGGTTGCGGTGCGCGGTGATGAAGATGGGCTCGCGGCAAAGCCCCTTGCGGTTTTTTCCTGTTGTCCAACATCGCCACTCAAGTGGAGCGAGGTGACGTCGCAGAATGTCGTTGACTGCGCCCGGTTCTCTATCCCGGTGGAATTTATATCCATGCCATTATCCGGGTTCATGGCTCCGGTAACACTTGTCGGGACACTGGTGCAGCATACTGCAGAGACCCTGAGCGGAATCGTGATCAGTCAACTGACCAAACCCGGTGCGCCAGTTCTCTACGGTGGTTCGCCGGCGATATTCGATGTGCGTTATGAGACGACACCGATGGGCGCCATTGGTACGCAGATGATTGATTGTGCCTATAATGAAATAGGTAAGTACCTGGGTATACCGACGCAAGCCTACATATCGCTGAGCGACGCAAAACAGCTGGACGCGCAAGCCGGGCTCGAATCATCAATGGGTGCCACGCTGGCTGCTCTTGCCGGCATCAACAACATATCGGGGCCGGGTATGCTCGATTTCGAGAGTTGTCAGAGTCTCGAGAAGCTCCTGCTCGATAATGAAATCTGCGGTATGGCATTGCGTTTGACCAAAGGCATTCAACCAAAAGAAGACTTTCCTGCGTTACCACGGTTCGAGGAGCTTCTCAAAGAACAACACCTGCTTATTTCTGAGCACACACAAAAATACCTGAAGGAGGAGCTGTACTTTCCAGGACCGGTGATAGATCGGGCAAATAGACCGAGGTGGCAGGATGAGGGAAGTTCAACGCTACTTCAACGGGCCCAGAAGGAAGTCGAGAAATTGATTGAACATTACGCTCCATCACGGCTTCCAGATACAATAAAGAGAGAACTCACAAAAATCATGTCGGAGGAAGCTCGGCGTTGTGGTATGTCTGATTTGCCGCGCATTGATGTATGAGAAGAGTAGTAAAGATTTCCATTGGTGAAACAGTTCCGGCCCAAGCAGATGCACTGTTTTTGCAGGGTATTCCACGACATAGAAAGCCGCCGCAGAATGCAGTATCACTTTTCGGCGAGGCAGCAAAGATTTTTAGAGAATGTGCTCAGCCAGCAGGTATATTTGCAGATATATCAAAATCTGAATTTGTGGATGTATACAGAGGTGAGTCGTTAAATGAGAAGAGGACGCCGGTTGCCGAAATATTCAGAAAGGCTGATGGCCTGGCTCTCTTTGCGGTTACGGTTGGTCAAGCCGTGCATGATAGGATAAATGAGTTCTTTGAAGGCAAGGAACTCGCGTTGGGGAGTATGCTAGACTCGGTAGCATCAGCAGGCGCTGAAATGGCCGCCGATGCTGTTGAAAAACATTACTTTGCACTGTTGCTGAAAGAACATAAGGTAGCAGAGTCGGCAGCCGTACTGAGATATAGCCCTGGCTATTGTGGCTGGCATGTTAGTGGTCAGAAAAAATTGTTTGAATTTCTGCGACCAGCGGAGATAGGCATAACACTCTTGGACAGCTTTCTGATGACGCCCTTGAAATCCATTTCCGGTGTATTGCTGGTGGGGGAGAAAGAGATTCATATTATTGAAGATAACTATCCGTTCTGTAGTCAGTGTGAGACGCATTCCTGTCAGCATAGAATAGAGACGTTCTTGCAAGAAATAAAATCCGGGGATGACCAAAAGACACGCTCGTTGCTCGAAAAGAAAGACATAGAGGAGTAGTATGCAGATATTACAGGAAATATCAGAGGTATTACAAAGTGGGAACGGTGAGAAAGTCGCAGCGCTGACAAAACAGGCCATTGAAAAAGAGATATTGCCCAAGGATGTGCTCGATAAAGGCTTGATCGCGGGTATGAATATTGTTGGTGAGAAGTACAGGAGTCACGACTTGTTTCTTCCTGAGGTGTTACTGGCGGCAAAGGCAATGTATGCGGGTATGGATATACTGAAGCCATTATTCTTGAAAGATGGCATACCGACCCTGGGCAGGGTCGTGATGGGTACGGTGCAAGGAGATATTCACGATATAGGTAAGAATCTGGTCAGCATCATGCTACGGGGTGCGGGATTTGATGTTATTGACCTTGGCAAAGATGTGTCTCCCAAAAAATTTGTCGAGACGGCCAGGAAAGAGAAGGCCAGAGTGATTGGTATGTCTGCGCTCCTGACGACGACGATGGTCGTCATGAAGCGTGTTATTGACCTTCTGAGAAAGGAGGGTTTGCAGGGGAAGATAAAAACCATTATCGGGGGTGCGCCGGTCAGCGCAGAATTCGCCGAGCAGATAGGCGCTGATGCCTATGGTTATGATAGTATGAACTCGGTCGACTGTATAAAGAGACTGATGGAGAAGGAGTAGCGTGGAGCATTTGATCCGGCGGCTGGGGGCCGGCGAGGTTCTGGTGGCTGACGGCGCAATTGGCACGATGCTGATGGAGCGCGGCCTTCAATTAGGACAGCCGCCTGAATCCTTCAACCTTACGCGCGGCGATGTGCTGCAAGAAATCGCACGAGAATACCTCGATGCTGGGGCCGATATCATTCAGACCAACACCTTCGGCGCATCGGGTTTGAAACTCGCGTCGTATTCACTCCAGAAGAGAGTCGGAGAGATCAATAGAAATGCGGTTCTTGCCGTAAGAAAAGCAGTAGGAGACCGGGCGTATGTTTCCGGCTCGTGTGGACCGACAGGTAGATTCCTGAAACCATATGGTGAAGTTGAACCGGAAGAGATGAGTGAGTCTTTCAGGAGACAGATGAGTGCACTCGTTGAGGCCGGGGTCGATATCATCTGTGTTGAGACAATGACGGATTTACATGAAGCCACATCCGCCGTTAAGGCGGCAAAGGCGGTTGCCCCATCGGTTCCGGTGATGGCAACGATGACCTTTGATGAGACACCCAAAGGCTTCTTTACGGTGATGGGCGTGACGGTCGAGCAGGCGGCAAAAGGACTCCAGGCGGCAGGTGCTGATATTGTCGGCTCGAATTGTGGAAACGGTATTGAGAAGATGATCTCCATTGCCCAGGCGTTCAAGCGTTGCACAAAGCTGCCGATCATAATCCAGGCAAATGCTGGTATCCCTGAGTTGAAAGGTGATGAGGTCATATACCCAGAAACACCAGAGTTCATGGCCGAGAAGGTTGGGCAATTGATTTCTCTCGGTGTATTGATCATCGGTGGCTGCTGCGGTACAACACCCGCGCACATCAGGGCGTTTAGAAGGACAGTAGACTCCTGCAAGCGCGGAGCGAGTTGATTCATGATGAAAAGGTATAAAAGTGTATGTTTACTCTCGTCGCAGACGGAGCCTGTCCCCCGGGTTGGGGGGTGTAACCAAAACCGTGTTGTCTACGTTTAGTGTATAAAGGAGGTATCATGGACGAAACTGGAGCTGCTGCTCTTGTAATATCACTTTCTATACCCGCGACAATCATAATCATCGCGATTTTCGCCCAATATATGAAGCGAAAGAAGCATTATGACGCTATGATTAAGGCAATCGAACTGGGAAAGAATGCTGATGAGATAAAGAGTTTGTTTGCAGTCGAAGCGAAGCAGGTGAAGGGTAATGGTAAGGGCCTTATAAAAAGTGGTATCATTGTTATTGGAGTGGGCGTAGGTCTGGCAGTTATGGCCATATTCCTGCCTTCTGGAGCCACACCTGGCATGCTCTCTGCATCTGCTCTCATAACCATACTCGGGATTTCGCTAGTGGTAGCCTATTTGATAACGAGAAAGAAGGAGAAAACCGAATAATCTTTGGAATCGAGACTGGCTGATGTTGGGCACCTGATCCAAAGTGCTCGGGATGGTGATGAGCGGGCGATGACCGAGCTCATCACTATTCATAAGGGGTTGGTTTTCACGATCATTTTGCGTATGACTAATGACTATCACACAAGTCAGGATCTGACCCAGGAGACATTTATCAAGGTCTTCATGAATATTAGAAAAGTGAAGAATGCTGAACACTTCAAGCCGTGGATGTGTACAATTGCGCGAAATGTCGTGCGTGATTATTTTCGTAAGGTGAAGAGAAAGCGAACTGTTTCTTTTGAGGAAATCAAAGAGCTACATGGTCATTCGAATATTGAAATTACCAGGAAACGTGTGATAATCCAGGATGCAATGGCAAAGCTGTCAGAGAAAGACCGGATGCTTCTTACGCTCACTTACTATCAGGGATTGAGTCTCGGTGAAGTGGCGCGAGTAATGAAGATGTCGGAGAACAACATTAAGGTTTGCGTGCACCGCGCCCGTAAAAGGCTGAGAAAATATTTGGAAGGATATGAACATGAACTCTTGTCAACATGCTGAAAAGATAGTTGATTATCGGCTGAATCAGTTAACCGAGGAAGAGAAAGCGGTGTTTGAGGCACATTTGAAATCGTGTGAGATATGTCAGCATGAATTGCAGGTTGAAATGGCGATCGAAAATGAGCTATCAGCTGAGTTGGATCCTGGATTTATCGAAAACCGAATAAAGGCGCGTTTGCAGTTGCGGCAGGCAAGAGATGTGCGTTCTTTCTGGCTGTACGCCTTCCGTATGGCAGTATATGGCGTGACTGCAACCATTGTCAGCATGATACTGCTGCCGGTTCTGCTAAAGTTTCCGCTTTCATCTGTTCTAGATTTGAGTAAATATTCGAGCGGGCTGGCAGGACTACTGGGTCAGTTGGCTCCATTCAATGCGTTTGTCGTCATATTTGGATTTTGCTATATCGCCGTTTTTTTCGCTTCAATGTATACTCTAACACAGATTCGGCGCTAGCTAGGTCTCGCCGGCGCTGATCACTCTTCGTTACTCCCATCAATTGACACCAAAGGTTTGTTGTTTATAATTGCTGAGGAATCCAAGATTGGTTGTGGTCATACAGTTTTGATTTGAAGAAACTAAAGGAGGATACGTGAAAGCAAAAACCATCTTTATTATCGTCCTTGCGATTATCGCCTTGGTACTCATTGTGCAGAATACCAGGGTCGTACCGCTTCAACTCTTGTTCTGGCAGATCTGGATGTCTCAAATCGTGCTCGTCGTACTGATGTTGGCTATTGGTTTTGGGATCGGTTTTGTGCTCGCTAAGGCTACAAGAAAGACACCTGCAACGTCAGGGAAATCTTAGGGTACTTCTAGAGCAGTCCTTCTGTGTTTACCAGGGGTATTGTCTAAGCGTTTATTAGTACACACAATTTATGCAGGTATTCTGTGTGTTCAGCGTGTTAAGGGGATAAGATGAAAATCGATTTAAGCGGCAATGTAATACTAGTAACGGGCGCAGCCGGGGGTATTGGCGCGCCAATAGTCCGCCACCTGGCTGAGTGTGGCGCGACCGTCGCGATTCACTATAATCAAAAAGCAGAGGGGGCAAAAAGGCTGGCCGTAGAGGTGGGTAATGACTCGAAACCATTTCATGCCGATCTTTCACAGCCAAAGAATGGCGCCGCGCTATTTCACGACGTGGTCCGTACCTATGGCAGGTTCGACGTATTAGTGAACAACTCAGGTGTGTACTTGCGTTCGCCCAATGAAGAGAGTATTGATGAGTGGTTAGTCAAGTGGGACAAAACGATTGCGATTAACCTTGGTGCAGCCGGTGTCCTTTCCCGGGAAGCAGTGAATTATTTCAAGCAGCACAAGGGCGGAAGAATCATCCACATTGCCTCGAGGGCGGCATTTCGTGGTGACTATGAGGATTATTTCGCATATGCTGCTTCGAAAGGGGGCATGGTTGCCTTGAGCAGGACAATCGCGCGGACTTATGGTAAGCATAATGTTAAATCGTTTGTTGTTGCACCCGGGTTTGTTAGGACCCCAATAGTAGATGAGTACATAAGAGAACATGGCGACGGGTCAATAATGGGTGAATTGGCTTTAAATGAACTGACGAAACCAGAAGATGTTGCACCAACCGTAGTTTTTCTTGCTAGTGGACTAATGGATCATGCTACGGGTTGTGCAATTGATATCAATGCAGCGAGTTACGTACGCTAGGAATTGACATGGGCGCGAATGCAGAGCGGGTGAAGGAATTCTGGCAGATTTTCGACGATGCCCGCTACGATGATGTGGCCGGGTTGCTGCATCCCGATTGTAATGTTTACTGGCCCAACACCCGTGAGCTATTCAGGGGCCGCGAAAAACTGATCGGTGTGAACAAGCGTTATCCGGGTAGGTGGTATATAGATATTGTGGATATCGTGTCCAAAGATGATTTGGTTATATCTGTCGTACGCGTTTATTCGAAAGAGAAAAAACAGAACTTTTATGCGACGTCGTTTTTTAAATTCAAAGACGGCTTGATTACTGAGATTACCGAATACTGGGGAGAGAACACCGAAGCCCCAGCGTGGCGAATTGCCGAAGGCTTGTCGGAAACATATTAATTCTCAGGAGCTGAGTGTCAGGCTCATGAAAGGGGATAGAATGGGTTTTATGAAATTTGCTCTATGCGTGTGTGGTTTGTTGTTCTGGGTCACAGGAGTTGTAAATGCCGGGATTGATGCATCCCGGCCCGATTGTGATTTCCAGAATAGTGGAGTCGATGAGGGGCCTGGGGTGCTCAGGCAGACACCACCCCTGATCAATGCCTTTGCTGCACCGGATAGCGCAATGCGTGATCTGGCATACGATGGCGAGTTTCTCTGGGTGGCGAATAGTGGTGACGGAAATAGTGCGTTCGGCCCCAAGATCTATAAACTAGACGCGGATAGCGGCACGGTTATTGATAGTTTTCCTGGTGTCAGTGGCCATCCCTGTGGTTTGGCTTGGGATGGTCAATACCTGTGGCATTCAGTCTATTTGTCCGGTACGATTTATCAGTTGGATCCAACCACGATGATCATTAATGCAAGTTTTCCGGCTCCCACTCAGATGACATTCGGCCTGGCTTGGGATGGCACATATCTCTATGCAGTGCGTGGCAATGAACCTTACATCTCGGTCATTGATATAGATTCGGGCCTGGTGATAGATTCGATCCATGCAACGTATTTATCACCGAACGTAAGGCCTTTCGGTCTTGTATACCTCAGACGCGGTGGTACACAATTATGGAGTTCTGATGGTGATTATGGGTCGAACTATGTCAACGCCTGGAATTTTAGTTCTGGTACTTGGTTTGATCAGTGGGCAGCGACACCCGCTTCGTATCCCTGCGGGCTCGCTCATGATTCGGTCACGGAACGTCTATGGGTATCATGTTATGACCGGGATTCGATATACGTATACGATGTGAGTCAAAC
>DAOVAN010000132.1 GCA_030671005.1 Caldifarciminota bacterium | reverse complement strand
TAAAGATAGTCCAAGGGCCAAGGCTGGAATGCTAGATACAAATTTTGTTAGTTTCCAGCATCTTAACCCTTACCATTCGACCATCTGTTTCTAGCTTCCCAACCTCTACCAGTTTCACTCGCATCTGTTCTTTGATGCGATAGTGAAACTGAGTATCCCGAGTCCGTCGAGAGGTTCGATGGACGAGGGGAACCGGCAAACCAGTTGGTTAGAATCTTCCGAAATGGAAGTCTAGGCCGACAGATTTGATAAAGGTTAAGTCTTTATCAAATAGTCTGTCTTTGTCAACATGAAAATCTATGTTGAAATCACGTATCCGCACGCCAAATCCAGGTTCAATATGCCAAGTAGGATCTTCAAAACCATTTTCGAAATGTTCGGCGACTCCACCGCGCAGCACAAAATGCCGGCTCAGTTTCATCTCTACTCCTGCATAAAGGTGAGTGCGGTCGTATTCACGGTCGCCTCGTCTGAAATCATACTCGGCAGTGAAAAACACGAAACCTTCATTGAGTATCATTCTCTGTACCATCATGCCCAGCTGGTGCCGACTGGCTTCGAACGGTTCAAGCGAATACTCGAGTTCGTATTTGGGAACGATGTTGAAATCGCCTAACTGTCTTGAATAGTGAAGTATGAATTTGTGCCAGGCTTCATATTCACCGTCAAACGTCAGAAACGCCAGATCGATACGTTGGTCAAAAAAAGTGCGGCCGGCGCCGATGCCAAACCGGATATTATTCCTGACCGGCGAGAACGATATACCCAAATCGAACTTGGCTATGTTGATGGCGTAGCCGATGTTGAACCCGTGCTCATCCACTGGATTTTGCCAGCACGCTAGTGCACCGTACTTCTCATCAGGCGTGACAATAAGACCGTAATCCTCTGGTCCGCGCCGGATATCCAGGTACAGGTAATTCGTGTAATGGAGCAGGCGCTGCGGATATAGGTCAGTATATATCACGTCTTCGAGGTAATCTCCAGTCATCAGTGTGGACATGCGCGTGTGATTTGCCCAGAGCAGATTCGCTGTTATTGTTAGTATAAAAGCTATGAAGATTAATTTCTTAAACATGGTCCATTATAATCGGTGTTCTTAATAAGTCAAGCACCAAAAGTAATTGTTCAAAACTCAGTGGACTAATGTAGTTCCCCGATTCATCGGGCAACCAATAACAATGTGAAAAACACCTGATAAATCAGGTAACTACAAGTCTTGAGGCATAAATGGCGTAACTACAAGTTTCCGCCGTAAATTGAACAGTTACCATGAAGACACGGTTTGTTGTTAAGAGATTGCGAAAAGCGAGACGGCGTCGTATTTCGTAGGTCGTCGCCGAATTTGGGTTCGGTATACGAATACGATTTACGAATAACCAATACGGGTTACTTGAAGAGTGGTCCTTGCTCGCGTTTGATGTTGAAGTGCTCGTAGGCAAGCGGGGTCGCCTCACGCCCCCTCGATGTCCTCTTTATGAATCCCTCCATGATCAGGAATGGTTCAAATACCTCCTCGATTGTCTGGGAATCTTCGCCCACTGCTACGGAGAGGCTGTTGATACCTACGGGTCCGCCCTGGAATTTTTCAATGATAGTGCGGATGATCTTCTTGTCCATTTCATCGAGACCGCGCTCGTCGACTTCGAGTTTCTCGAGGGCATACTCGACGATGTCGAGGTCTATTTCTTCCTTGCCCTTTACCTGGGCAAAGTCTCTCACTCGACGCAGCAGCCGGTTGGCAATGCGGGGCGTACCGCGCGATCTACCGGCAATTTCCATTGCTGCATTTTCTTTAATCTCCATTGCCAGGATTCGCGAAGAACGGTTGACGATATGATACAGGTCTTCAGCAGGGTAGTAGTCGAGCCGGAACGTCATTCCAAATCGGGAGCGAAGCGGTGAGGTGAGTAGACCCGAACGCGTCGTGGCGCCGATGAGAGTGAAGCGGTTAAGCTTCAGCCGCAATACCTGGGCCCCAATTCCTTTGTCCTGCATGACGTCGATGCAAAAGCTTTCCAGCGCCGGATACATGTATTCTTCGACCGCTTTGTTGATACGATGCACTTCATCAATGAAGAGCACATCCGTATCATTGAGATTACTCAGGACTCCGGCCAGGTCGAAAGGGCGCTCGAGTATGGGTCCCGATGTTGGGTAGATGTTGGCGTCCATTTCACGTGCTATGATATGCGCCAGCGTTGTTTTTCCCAAGCCTGGAGGTCCAAATAGCAGAATGTGTTCGAGTGGTTCCTGGCGCTTCTTGGCGGCTTGGATGAAGACTTTGAGATTTTCGACGATCGTTTTCTGACCTACAAATTCTTTTATCTTCTTAGGACGTAAGGCAATCTCATAAACTTCTTCGCCCTCTAACAGCCGGTTCGTGGTCATTTTTGGCATATTACTTCCTAAGTGCTCGCTTAACGAGTTCTTCCAGACTCAGGTTGTTGGGTAAACCTTTTAGCCGCTGTATGGCCTCGGCTCGAGTGAGTCCGAGCGAACACAGCGCGGTGATTGCCCGATTAAAAACGCTTGGTTTTCCTACGAGGCTAACCTTACCTTTGAGCTCGAGGATGATTTTGCTGGCGAGTTTCTTGCCAATCTTTGGCACCGATGAAAGCAAATCTAAATCCTCGGTCTCGATTGCCTGGGTTATTTCCTCGGGTGTGAATTTTGACAACATATTTAATGCAGATTTTGGTCCCAAACCAGGCACCGATGTCAGGGTGTTGAACATGTTCAATTGGTCCTGGTTCAGGAAACCGTAAACGAATGCCTCTTCTTCTTTGAAAAGACATTTCGTATAGATTACTATTTCTTCGTTTTCCTTGACCTGGTCAAAAATGGAAAGCGGGCATTGCACGACAAAGCCGATTCCAGAAACATCCAATATGAAAAAAGGCGGAGACTTCTCGATGACCATGCCTTTCAGCCTGCCAATCATAGGTACACTCCGAAGCTACACTCGCCGCCGAAGATCATGCTCGATCTTACGTGAGGCTGTGTAGGCAATTGCTACGGCATCTATTGCGTGGCTTGAGAGCCTTGGGCTGTCTTTCATGATCGCGTTTTCTATGAAGTACCTCACCTGTTTCTTTGAAGCCCTTCCGTTACCAGTGGTGGTTAGTTTGATTTGTGATGGCGTGTACTCGACGATCTTCATGCCGCAGGAGAGAAGAGTCACAATAATAGCGCCTCTCAGCTCGGAGGAACGTATCAGGCTTTGGATATTCTTATGATGGAAGACTTTTTCAAGCGCCACATAATCCGGTTTGTTGTCCTCAACTAGTGAACCGATTTTAGAACATATTTGGAGAATTTTGTAGTATGTATCGTCTTGCTTGGGCCGAATCGTGCCACCCGTGATGCCATTCTTTTCGTCAATTATGCTATAACCGGTAGCAGTGATCCCCGGGTCTATGCCGATAAGCTTCAACCTGCTTCCGAGGATATTTTTTCCATCACCTCTTCAGAAATATCAAAGTTTGCGTAGACGTGCTGCACGTCATCCACCGCGTCCAGAGCCTCGTATAGTTTTAATACTTTCTCCGCTTCTCTGCCACCTAAGGGGATGGTATTCTGTGGAATCCTTGTCAGCTCACTACTTATGATTTCGATTTTGTTATTCTGTAGTATATCTTTTACTTTAGAGTAATTCTCCGGGCTAGAAATTATTTGGTATGTATCTTCTTCTGTTTTAACGTCGGTCGCACCGCCCTCGAGCGCATAGGCTATAATTGCGTCCTCATCGTATTTCTTAGCGTCTACGGTTATGATCCCTTGTGCCTGAAACTGCCAGGCCACTGAGCCTACCGAACCAAGAGAACCATTCTGTCTAGCGAGAATGTGTTTGATCTCCGAGGTTGCTCGATTTCTGTTATCGGTGACTACTTCGATAAGTATTGCTACACCAACCGGGCCGTATGCTTCGTAAGTGACTTCTTCCAGTGTCTGTCCTTCCAGTTTTCCGGTGCCTCTTTTTATTGCGCGTTCAATGTTATCCAAGGGCATGTTATTGGACTTGGCTTCATCGACGGCAGCGCGAAGTCTTGCATTGGATTCGGGGTCTCCGCCACCATGTTTCGCAGCGATTGTGATTGCTTTGATCAGTTTTGAGAAGAGTCTACCGCGTGCCGCATCTGCGCTTCCTTTTTTTCTTTTGATTTTGGACCATTTTGAGTGTCCAGACATAACTCACTCCTTTTGCAATAATTTTAGTCAGAAATGAAAGCAAGTCAAGCACTGCTTGATACATCCAGCCCCAATGAGGCCTGTTCACTCAACGCTGCTGTGTTTTAGTGACGCAATAACGTAGTTACATAAGAACTTTGTCACTGAATGACCTGTGACTCAGTCGGTAAATGACATAATTACATAATAACTCAATAACTACATGTAATGACACATTCACTGTATTTTGTGTGCTGGGGTTGATTTTCCCTCACTTTTGT
>DAOVAN010000059.1 GCA_030671005.1 Caldifarciminota bacterium | reverse complement strand
ACGCAGAGCACCGTATCAGTAATGGTCCTTACCGTCTCTTGAAACATCCATTGTATATCGGGAATTTCCTTCTCGTGTTAGGCGTGCTCGTCCTCTACGATCCTCCACGATGGCTGGGCACGTTGTACATGATCGCGTTTGTGATGATGTATACCTTGATTGCTTTAGGCGAAAGGGGCTATGTGGGGAAGAAGAAAGAGTACAAAGCACCCTTCATACTGAACAATCTAAGGGGCGAAGCATCTACGTTATTGGTGTTAATTATTGTCTATGTGTTATATTGGGTAAGCTTGCTTCGAACCCAATAGAAGATATCTAGTAACCCTCTATTGATGATTCGTCGATTCTTTCGAAATCATCTTGATATTCGAACCTTTCTCTGAATATATGTGTTTCACATGAGTCACTGGGTTGAGTGCCGTCCACATAATATTCTTCAATGACATTGGGACAGTGCTCCCTTGCTACAAGGCCGGTTTCTGTGCATATCCGGCACTGGACCAATCCCCGTCTGGGTTTGACGAATTCTGCATCCTGTAGGGTGTCGATTCGCGCCATGAAATCGCCCCATATCGGAGCTGAGATGAAGCCACCCGTTGCATGTTTGAACATCCGGGCGTTATTATCGTACCCGACCCAAACTCCACAGGCATACTTCGGCGTATAGCCGATAAACCACGCATCACTGTAGTTATTAGTCGTACCTGTCTTACCTGCTGCTGCTCCATCATAGTAATCCCGGACATGGTAACCAGTACCGCCTGCTAAGACTGATTTCATCAGTTCAGTCATCACATAACTTGTCTGAGGTGATATTCTTCTCTGGGGAACCGGGTTGTTGATCTCGATCAAGGTGCCATCTTTGTCGGTGATCTTCCTGATCATGATTGGTTCAATACTCTCGCCGAGATTGCCGATGGTGCCAACCGCACTGACCATTTCTACGAGAGTTACTCCGCACGACCCCAGCGCCAGAGAGACGACTGGCAGAAGTGGTGATGCTACACCAAGATCATGAGCATACTTGACTACTAGTTCCGGACCAATACTTCGGATGAGCCTTATGGCCACAAGATTTCTGGAGTGTTTAAGAGCATTCTTCACGGTAATCGGACCCAGAAATTTCCGATCGTAGTTTGACGGTCGATATATGCTGTCCATGCCTGGAACCTCAAGCACGATGGGTAGATCGAGAACAATGTCCGTGGGTGTGAAGCCATTGTCGACTGCAGCAGTAAAAACAAATATCTTGAAAGCGCTGCCCGCCTGACGCCGTGCCTGAGTGGCGCGATTGAATTGACTCTGGGCAAAGTTCCTTCCACCGATCATTGCTTTGACTTCGCCCGTTCGATAATCCAGCAAAACAAAGGCGGCCTGCAGATAGGGTATCGCCGTAACCGTATCGCTGAACGTAATCGTATCGAACTCTGCCTTTGGGTAAGGGAGTTTCTGGTTTTCTTCCAACCTGACGAGATGCTCTTCTACGACCTCTTCGGCGATAGTCTGCATGCGTGTGTTCATGGTCGTATAGATATTGGCACCACTCCGATAGAGGAATTCTGGTCCATACTTCAACTCGAGATACCTTCGTATTTCTTCAAGGAAGTACTTGCCGGCGCGCTCCATTTTTCTTAATTCCACAACACCCAAAGGTTCATTAATAGCCTGGGCATAGTCCTCAGCTGAAATGACATTGTTCTCGAGCATCTTTTTCAACACGAGATTACGGCGTTGCATCGCCAGTTCAGGATTTTTATAGGGAGAATACCTCTCTTGCGATTTTGGAATAGCAACGAGTAGCGCACACTCAGTCAAATTCAATTCCGATATGTCCTTACCAAAGTAATATTCAGCAGCAGTAGCTACACCATAGTGCCCTTGGCCGAAATTTATCTGGTTGAGATACATCTCAAGTATTTCATCTTTTGTAAATGCGCGTTCGATCCTTATTGCCAGTGCGATTTCCTTCAGTTTACGCATTACTGTCTGTTCCATAGTAAGAAAAATATTGCGCGCGAGTTGCATCGTTATCGTGCTGCCGCCTTGTACGATTCTCATGTTCACGATGTTGATAAGAAGCGATTTGAAGAAGCGCAGGATGTCTACTCCCCAGTGGCTATAGAAACGCTTGTCTTCGATACTGATGAAACCATCCGTCAGGTAGGCTGGTACCCTATCGAGGCTTGCGAGTTCCCTTCTTTCGATGAAGAACTGGTATATCAATTCACCTTCATCACCGTATACCTTCGTAGATATCGGAGGGGCGAAGAACGATATCGATTCAGCCGGCGGTAAATCACTCACGACTGAGTAGTAGCCCCCGATCCCAAGACCCAACAAGAGCGGGATTAGAGCGAGCAAAATCAAGCGATAGATACGCTTACGCGATAATTTCTTCTGTTGTTTCATCAAAAAGGTATATTTTCTCCGGGTTGATTTTTATGGGGATAAAGTGCATAATTTTGAAAAGCCATTGCCACGCAGATGTCTCGATCATAGGTTTTTGTTACATTCTCCAGAAGGAGTCTAGCCATGCTTCCAGACAATGTTCAGAATTTTCGTCAGGGTATTCCTTAGTTCTGTCCTAGATATGACGATATCGACTAACCCGTGTTCCAGCATGAACTCTGACCGTTGAAACCCAGGGGGCAGTTTCTCGCCGATTGTCTGTTCAATAACCCTGGGGCCGGTGAAGCCCAATAGAGCGCCTGGTTCGGCGATTATTATGTCACCCAGGGATGCATACGAAGCCATGACCCCGGCCGTGGTTGGGTGGGTGAGAATTGACACATAAGGAATCTGCTTTTGACTCAGTAAAGCCAATTCTGCCGAGGTCTTAGCCAATTGCATCAAGGAGAGGATGCCCTCCTGCATGCGTGCTCCGCCAGATGCAGAAAGGATTATGAGCGGGATACCCTTATCATGTGCCAGCCTGATTGCACGCGCCACCTTTTCGCCGACTACCGACCCCATACTGCCGCCCATGAAACCAAAATCCATGGCTGCGAAGACAACCGGTATACCGCCGATCTTAGCCAGACCGTAGACCACGGCATCCCTCATTTGCATTTTTTGCTGTGAGTTTTTCAACTTCTTCTTATAACCGGGGAATTCTAGTGGGTCTAGCGATTCAAGGTCGGTGTCCATTTCGTCGAGTTTTGCATCATCGAGCAGCAGGGTTACGTAGTCACGGCAGCTTATTCGAAAATGGAAAAGGCACTTTGGGCAAATCCAGAGGTTCTTTTCCAGTTCCTTACGATATAGTATTTCACCGCACGTTTCGCACTTGGCCCAGAGGCCGTCGGGCAGTTTCAGCTTCTCTTCAGGCTTTGCCTTAACTTTTTTCTTGAACCACATAACTATATTCTATCTGAAATTTAGAGAAATGTCAACATTGCGGTAGTTGTCGGGAATATCTGGTCTAGCGCGGGGCTTTGAGTATCAATATCACGCCGAAAATGCCAAATATGATGTTAGGTAACCATGCGGCGAGTACTGGATTCAACATACCTGCCACACCATAGGCCCGGCTCGACTGAATAACGCCCCAGTATAAAAAAGCCAGGCCGATGCTGATGCCTAACCCGATCGCAATCCCGCCCCTTCTCAAAACGACTGAAACCGGGAGAGTAATCAATAGTAATATTACCGTTATAAGAGGATACGAGAACCGGTAATTCAACTCGACCTCCTCCTTTGTCACGTTCTGGCCTGCCCGCTGACGTTTATTCACGAAAGCGGCGATTTCGACGAAGTTCATCTCTTCGGCGGGCTTTATCTTCTTAAGAAAATCATTGGGCTTCTCTTGCAGCTCGGGCATCTCGAGGAGCGAATACTTAGTAAGAGTTTCGTGGTCCAGGGTGTCGAAGTGCCGTACCGTTGCATTCTCCAATAACCAAAAATCATCATATTTGCCACGGGCAGCATCGATGCGCTGTTCGATTCGATTGTCAGCGGTTATTTGCCAGAGGACCACATTGTCCATCGCGTTGATTCTTCCATCAAACTTCTTGATAAAGTATATCCAGTTATTCTCGCCATAATAGAAGAAATTTCTGCGCCAGGTTTGGGCTCTTCGGGGCCGTCGGTTGATTTTTGTCTGTTCGTGCTCTTTTAGTCTTGCTTGTGCCCAGACACCGACCGTTTCTTGAAAAACAAAAGTTCCAAACGCGATGACTGCACCCGTTATTAACAGTAAATAGAATAGGCTATTAATGCTAAGGCCGCTTGTTTTGAGAACGAGTATTTCTCGATTCTTTGTCATAATCCCGAAGACCAGAAATACAGCGACCATCGAGGCGACCGGGATGAGTAGTATAGCATAAGAGGGCGCCAGATAAAGATAGTAGATCATGATGTCCAGTGCACTAGCGTTCTTAGCAAGAAACTTACCCAGGTTGTCAAAGAGATTGATGACTATATAGATGAAGATCGATACGCCAAGGCAGATAGCCATGTAGCGCGCAAAGTGATTCAATACGTAACGGTTGATTATGCTCATTTGAATAGCTTCCTGATTGGCGAACGGTCGAGTTCTGCCAATAGAAAAAGATAGATGCCAATTACGAACAGAATGATATTGGGCAGCCACATGCCCCAGAAGGCCGAGAAATTCCTGCGGTCGGCAAATTCCTCACCGGCGATGACCAGGATATAATACGATGAAAAGAGCATGACGCCAGCCAGGATACCGGCGATGCCGCCTCTTCGGAAAAGATAACCGAGTGGAGCGCCGATGATGACAAAGACAAGACAGGCGAAAGCAAGTGAGAATTTCTTATAGAAAGAGACTTGATAACGCGCCAATTTGCGTGTTGTACCGTCAAGGGTTCTCACTTTCCTTTCGATCTCAAATATTGCCCGATCGAGGTTTGCGATGTTACCCCGCACATAATTCTTGATTGCCTTTTTCCCGATTCTGTCGATATCATTTCTTAAGTCGAGAACTTTCTGTTGGTGTTCATTGATCTTTTCTTCTAAGCCTCCGATATTGAGTTCGTTTTCACCACGGTAAGTGCGTTCTTTCCTCACTAATTCTGTGTCGAGTTTCATGTTGAGGATTTGCTTGTCGAAGTGAGTTCTCTGGTACGTCACGCTGTCGACGAGTTGATGTAATTCACCATTATATAGCGTGAATCGTAGAATGTTTTCTTCCTCAAAACTCTTGAGCTCGCCCTTCGGAGCAGTGACGAGCATACCATCTCTTGCGTTGTAGATCGTGACATCGTATATTCTTGAGTGCCGTTCGTCTTTTTTGCCGATGTATATTGTGTAGCCCGGGAAGTCGTTAGTGAATATTCCTTCGGGCAAACGCACTGCTGGCCGCTTTCGGGTGACATCCAGCATGAGATTACGCACGCGGTGGTTCGATTCAGGCAGCACGTAGTTGTTGAAGAATACCAAGAGTAACATGAAGACAGCAGTTATCATAAAGGGCGTGCGCATGATTGACACGAATGGTAGGCCACTCGTCTTCAAGGCCAGGATTTCGTTATCCTGGGCTGCACGACCGAAAGTCATTACGATCGCAACGAGTATTGCCATGGGTGCTGTGTATGATAAGATCAAGGGCAGTGTATAGATGAGAATCTGGCCCACGACGGCGACGGGTAGTCCTTTCCGTACAAATAAGTCGATGAGCCGGAATAATTCATTCATGAGAAGAATGAAAGTCAGCGCAATCATGGAGAAGAAGAATGGTGGAATAAACTCCTTTAGGAAGTAACGGTCAACAATTCTAATCAAAGCGTCCCCGTTTTCTTAGTACCTCAATGGCATGAATGGCGGTTGAGGGTTTAGCGTATTGATCAGGCATCACATAAGGACTGAACTGCAAGACCCCGAAATGGACGAGTCTCATATAGGGGAGATACAGATATGATTTGGTCGAGATGTGTTTCATGGGATACAGATCCCGGGGATAGTCAGGTTCTACCAATCGATCCAAAAGAATAATCAGGTGTGCCACGGTGAGTGTGTCGTCTTCGTATAACTTCCCATCCGGGAATATGGGTAGATAGCCCTTTGAGATGGTGAATATCATGGGGTCAGTCCTGATGTTCTGGGTAACGGCTCCGCAGATAAGCTCGGCAAAGAGCTTGCGCGTGACTGCCGAGTATTTGTCCACCTCGTCTCTTGTGGCGGGAGGAAGGTTCAATAGCAGTCTGTATAGGTCGTCAAACCTATTGTGCTTGCGATAATAGTAAGTTAGGTTTAAATAGACATTTTCATCATCCACCCCTCTCTTGACCAGTTTTTCCAGGATCAAGATTTGCTCCTCGGACCGGCCCAATTGTCTGTAGCAGTCAAATAGATAGTAGAGGGTTGAGTCGGAATCGGGATGTTCGGCGTGGTGGGCTTTGAAAAGACTTATGGCCTCGCCGTATTGCTTGTCTTTGTATAATTCTATGCCTCGTTCGAAATCATCCGGACGATTAAGAAGCGAGGCGCAGCTCGAAAAAATAAGAATTACTGCCCAAAAATGATGGCGACACGACATTCTCTAAGCAAGTCCAGGTTATTCTTGGAACCATGAATACGCCGTGCATCTGAAGCGGAGATTCGAATATCGGTTTGCTTGTCGCCGACCGCGTCAAGAGCACTGATTCGCAATGGATTATTGCCAAGTCTTTGATGGTCTACCACACCGCCTTTCATATATGTTGTCAGGCCTCTTTCAATGACATATTGCGGAGCAGCGAAGTTGATGGAATATACTTCTTGGAGTTTTTCATCGAATACCTTCGGGAAGAGGCAGGGGGTCAGCTGAGTATCGCGGCAGTCAATAATTATACCTGTGTAGTCTGTTCTCTCGATCTCCTTTGGTGTTAGTTGGAGCCCTTCAGGAGGCGGCATCTCGGCCGGCCAATCCTGACCACAATGCGGGCAGAGCATAGGTACTACTAGCTGTACCGGTTGTGTAGTAGGTAGAAGTAGGGTGATGAGTCCTGGTGTTACGGGCAGGTGGAATGCGTATTCAACAGTGCCGTCGGTCAAATAGAACTGAAGTGGTTTATAGTCGCTCAATTGTGCGACCAGGGGTTGTTCTCGATCAGAATACATTTGGATAAAGTCCCCGACAGTTTTTGTGGCGTCATATTGCAGACTGTAGAACTCTGTTTTCAGTAGGCTAACCGCCTGCGACTGGTCAGGAGACGATTCCTTGAGAATCAGATGCTCCCAATCCATTTCGGCATAGCACGGCAGGGCAAAACACAAAGCCAAAATAGACAAAGACAGTAAATATCGCATGGCGTCTCCTTTCTTCAGAAATAAACAATTAAAGCGGGCGACGGGATTCGAACCCGCGACCCTCGGCTTGGGAAGCCGATGCTCGACCCCTGAGCTACACCCGCAGACTCAAAAAGTATATGCCAAATACCTATGTTGTCAAGGCAACCCCTTTCTTGTGACAAAGAGATGGGGAGACCGTGAGACGATGGGACCATAAGACAATAGGACTATAAGACCATAGGACAATCAGACAATCCGACCATTTGACATTCATGCGCCGAGTATTATAATCACTGGTATGGGTGAAATGTGTGAATCCGTACTCCAGGAAAATGGCAAGTGTCTAGTCTGTGAACGTCAGTGCAAAATTGATGAAGACAGCAAGGGTCATTGTGGCACAAGAATCAATAGACAAGGCACAATCTATACACTGAATTACGGTAACATATCTTCGCTGTCAATAAATCAGATAGAAAAGAAACCGTTCTTTCATTATTATCCCGGTTCAAGGGCTCTGACCGTGGGGTTCTGGTCGTGCAATTTTGATTGCCCCTGGTGTCAGAATTATGATATTTCCAAAGTCGAACCGCAATCTAAGGGATACATCAGCCCTGAGGAGTTTGTTAGAATCGCCCTGGCCAATTCGTGTCAGGGTACATCACTCAGCTTCAACGAACCGACGCTTTTTCTGGAGTGGGGTATTGAGACATTCAAGATCGCCAAGCGTCGTGACCTTTACAATACGATTGTCACTAACGGTTACATGACAGAGCGAGCCCTTGAGCTATTCATTCGCTCTGGCCTCGACGCCGCGAATGTGGATATCAAAGGGAGTATTAGTAACATACAGAAATACTGCCACGCGGATGGTGAAAAGATCTGGCGTAACTGTAAGATGTTAAAGGATAGCGGTGTCCATCTCGAGGTCACTACCCTTATGATCACCGGGGTCAATGATGATTTGGCAGTTGTGTCCGATATCGGAAAGAGAATTTTAGATGATCTGGGCAATATCCCGTGGCACCTCACCCGGTACTTTCCTGCGTACGAGTACTCTGCACCACCTACATCAGTTCGTTTTTTGGAAGATGCTTACCAGATTGCAGAGGGACTCGGTTTCTATTTCGTCTACTTGGGTAATGTGGCTGATCATAAATACGAGAATACTTCGTGTCCAGAGTGCGGGGCCTTGCTTATCACAAGGTCTGGCCTGGCACTGATAGACAATAAGATTACCGGCGACGGTGCATGCCTACACTGCGGTTATGACCTGCGGGGATATTTCATTCTGTGAGTGAACGATAAGAAGAGAATAATACGATAATCCCACAATAGTCTGCTGAGGAAATAATTGCAATTATTTGCCGGCCATCAAATATCTTTGTCTAGCCTGCGTGATGAACGGTTCACAAATGTTTCACAGGCATCGAGTAGTCGTTTTACTTCTTTTGGATATTTGATCCAATAATGAGTGTTTCTTCCTGACTTTTCATACCTTACGATGTTGGCTAAACGCAATTTCGTTAAATGGCAGCAGACAGTTGGCTTTGTTCTTTTTACACGCACCGCAATGCTTTCTAGATTCATTTTCCCTTTCTCCAAGAGCATCTTGACTATCGCGTAAGAGATAGGATAACCTAATACTCGACAAACAACCGACCCTCTAAATCTTTTCTCAACAAGTTGCATCTTATTTTCTCCTAATTTGATTATTCGACCATTCGACAATTTTAAAATTGTCGAAGGATATAATGATGGTTAAATGTATACTCATGGAATATGTTGCGTATGTTTCCGACGAGGGGGGTGAGATAGTGTGTCAATTTGCTGTTTAGCTTTTTGTTCCTTTATTTGATGTGTTCATTGAAAAAAGGAAATGGTTAGCTGGATTTACTTTCTTGATAATTCCTTGCCTGGGTAACGAAGGTTTCCAGGCGCATGGCGTCGACCGCATGGTCGAGACCATCCAGGGATAAATTAAAGAGCGGAAAATCCGGGTAATCTTCATTCACTTTTTTGTATATTGTGGTGACGGTGTTGCCCGGCATGC
>DAOVAN010000043.1 GCA_030671005.1 Caldifarciminota bacterium | reverse complement strand
GATTTACACAGCGCATTGACTGCAGAAACACCCACGCCGTGCAATCCGCCACTGATCTTATACACCTTGTCGTCGAATTTACCACCGGCATGCAGCATTGTCATGACTACCTCAAGCGCCGATTTCTTTTGCACGGGATGCATGTCCGTCGGTATGCCGCGACCGTTATCCTCGATCTCCACGACACCGTCCTCAACCTTCACCTTGATGTGGTCACAGTCTCCAGCCAATGCTTCATCAATGCCATTATCGACTACTTCGAAAACCAAATGATGTAAGCCACGGATGCTGACGTCGCCGATATACATGGCCGGTCTTCTGCGTACCGCCTCCAAACCCTTGAGCACCTGGATCTTTGATGCATCATACCGCTGTGACTGGTTGGTTTTTTTTCCCTTCTCTTTACGAGTAGCACCGCGCTTATTCTTTCTTTTCATTACTTCTCCTTGTCATCGGTCGATTCGATATCCTAAAGCGTATGTCCCTTATTTTTACATCGTACTTTCTGATCTTCTGCAGAATTTCTGACTTCATCAAAAACAACTGACTCTGCCAGACGGGATTGTCCACCTCCACGAGCAGATTTTCAGAATCCACACTCACGGCCTGCGCGTGGCGCGCAATGTTATGGCCCACAATGCTTTCCCACTTTTCTACTGCCTGCCAATTCTTCAACTTGCCGTTGATATCCATACCCCTAAGCACCCTGGGGATTATCCGGTTAATACGCTTAGGAAACCTCAAGCGCCCCTCCGTCAATGCGGAAAAAACGACTATCCTTAGCTGCCGCTGACGGCAACTCCGGCATCTGCGTGCTGGCGTAGAAGACTTGTCCCTTGACCAAGCCGAGCAAAATTCCCCGTTTACTACTATCGAGCTCGGCGCTCACCTCATCCAGGAGAAGCACCGGTCTCTCGCCACGCGCCTCATGAAGCATGTTAGCCTCGGCCAGCTTCAGAGAAATTGAGGCAGCGCGCTCCTCTCCTTCTGATGCGTAGTGCTGCATAGCACGGCCATCAATTGAGAAGAACAGATCGTCACGATGCGGGCCAACGACTGTCTGGCCAAGTGACACCTCTCGATGCCTAACGCGCCTCAAAACATTCTGATCTAATTTCATGTCCGGGCAAATACTCTGATAATCAAAATTGAATTTTTTCATGCTGAAATTCGTGCCAAAATCAGTAAAACTCTTTTTCAGTTCAGGCAATATCGCACTGCGTTTCTTATATATTTTATTGCCACATTCTATCAATTGCTCATCGAACACTTCCAGGAGATTTTTGTTTCCACCCTCATTGAGGGATTGAAGAAACCGATTTCTCTGCTTCACAATCTTACGGTATTCAATGAGGCTTGATGTATATGCCGGCGAGATTTTGGCAATTGTCCAGTCGAGAAAAGCACGTCGCTTTGCAGGTGCACCCCGCACGATCCAGATGTCCTCGATGGACATGACCGTGATACCGAGCCAGCCGATAAAATCACTAATCCGTGGTACACTGTTGCCACCCAGTGTGAGTTTCTTCTTGGTTTCGTCAAGATATATCGCTGCATTTCGCTCCTCATCTGCCCCGGCTTCGATCCGTAAGAATTCTGAGTCGAAACGAACCAGGTTATGGTCTTCCTTTTCTCTAAACGAAGACGCATTCCCAGCATAGAAAATGGCTTCGAGCAGATTTGTCTTCCCTGCACCGTTGTCGCCGACTATGATATTGAAACCATCGGCGAACTGAATATCCGCATCAACCAGGTTGCGAAAGCCTTGGTATTCGATATGCTTAAGTGCCATCTATTTCTACACTTAATTATATACGGAGACCTACAAAAGTCAAGCAAGAATCCCTAGGTTTAAATCGGTAAACTGGGGTAAATCCCGAAGAAAATCTCCACTCTTTTGTCTTTCGTGAAGGCAACACCCAATTTGGGCACTACTTGTATGAAGCCGAAGCCGGTCTTGGCCTCCAGCCGCAGTTCGCACCCGGCAGAGTAATATGTGCTCCCCCCATCAACCCACGCAAAGTCCGCAAAGAGGGTCCAATAGAGATCCTCGAAGTAGAGGTTTGGATTCCACAAACCCTTACGTATTTTGCACAAGCGGCGACCATACTCTGCAGTCACGGATATAGACGCGGGCGAGCTAATCGAGTCGTAACCCCGGATCGAAAACGAAGGTGTCTGGGGATTGTGGTGGTCGACATAAGCATCCGCAAACAACCGCAACTCACCGGCCTTTATGATCTGGCGTAAGCCCAGATGAATCTCTTGGGCGCTTCGGGTTATGTCCGAACCCCACGATTGCCTCTCAAACGGGAAAGACAATCTCGTTGACATCGTCGTGGATGGATACTGGAACGCCAGTGCCAGACCAGGCACGAATTCCTTGCGTGACAACCCATCGAAGACGCGCCCGTCAAGAAATACGGTCACATTCGAAAGACCGTGCTCCAAACTCAGCCGTGCAGGATAAGCAATCGTATACTCAAACGAATTCTTATAGTCGTAGAAAAACACCATATCAAGCGGTGTAAAGAACCTTGACTGCCATAAGAGATTGAATATCAGATCCTGTTCATCAGGGGAGCGGGCAATAAAGCCACCGTATATGTTTTCATTTGTCGCATCACCACCCAAGAAAATCAATCCGTATGCCCACTCGCTGAAATCACTCTTCGTGGGCAATGCAAACGGCATGCGAAATGCTGGAACGAGGGTCTTTAATACATCTCCATAACCGCCTTCAGTCACATCCAGAGGGATGCTTTCGAAATCCGGTTTTTCCGGATTTTCAGCTTGGGGCAATTCACGGCTTTCAGGATCGAACTCTTTTTTGTATATATCAAACCCCTCTTTTGTCATGCCAAGGAAATACATGGTATCACCGATAACCACACCATAGTCTGCGTAGCCACCTTCGGTCAGTTGGTAGAGTCTATCACTCCGGAAATCATACATGTAAATCGCATACGTCTTGTCATAGTTCGCCGTAAAGAGGAGTGAATCATTCTTCAACGCGATGCTGCCCTCAATCCAGGGTGTGGCAACAACAGGTTTGAATCGCTGATTGTCATAATCTAGCAAATATACGTTCCAATTCTCGAAATCATGTCGCGCCACGACAACCACATGTTTATCATTAGCGTCTAACTCATTGATTAGCAGTTCGGTCTCGAACAACATCCTCTTATCGTGTCCATCGTAGATCCATAATTCAGAACCAAAGCCGTGTGCTTTATCCTTGCTATACAGAACACGTTCATCGGACAGAACGCAAAACCCGCGAACCTCATCGGTCAGTAAGATTTGATCTTCTCCGGTTGTAAGATCTTTCACATGCAGATTCGCCACAACGCCAAAACCACCATAATAAACGTTTGCATATCCGCTGGTCAACTGGCGTGTTGTGTAGTATAGTCTGTTGCCGACAATCCTTAATGGCGCAGTAATGGTCCCGCTCAATAAAGCAATGATTTTCTCCTGCCCATCGTGGGAATTCATTTCGACAACGTGGACTAAGCTTCTATAGTAAAAACCATCCAGCTTAATGGGTTGGTATCGGACATAATACAAGTTGCCACCCTGCGCTTCGAGTGAATAGACATACCACCCTTGTTTCGTAATTTGGGTGCCGGCTGGCCGCCAGTCAACATGGCGATTTTGTTCATACTGCTGCCATTCGTCGAAAAGGCTGGGGAACGATTTTCCATAAACTTGACGCGCCGCAACATCCAGGCCTGTGAAAGGCAAAATTGCCGACAATGGCGCCCAAAAGCACGAGCCGTATCTACTAAAGAAGTCGGAAAATTTCTCCTCCCCATATCGCTGGGCAAGAAAGTCCATGAACTCTCCACCGTACAAGTAGTATGTCCCGAATGGAAAATCCAGGGGTGTATTCGTTGCCTCGACGATCGAAGGCATCGCTTCACCGTGTATGCGCGTCGCGACGTGGCTATCAAAAAAGCCGTCGTTCAATCTTCCCTCGTACGGCGAAACCCGCGATTCGTTGAATACTGTAATGCCTTCGGTTACCCAACCCGGAGAGTAGATGTTAGGAGCGAAGAGCGAACCAAACACATTTGTCAGGAACCTGCCAAAACCTCTTGTCTTGGATAGATGAAGGATATGTGTATATTCGTGTACTGTTACTGTCCGATACCAACTCTCAATACCCTTCATACGGTGCGCAAATCCAGGTGCATGTGTGAAAACATGGACATTGTGAAAAACCGGATTGGCAAAGCCATTGCTGACTGCCCCCACATCCTCGATCACTACCGGCAGATTTCTCTGGCCGTTGCCAATGAGTTCTCGCACATTGTCTTTGTAGTATTCAAGATTGTGCAGCGCGTGGATTGCTTCCCAGTAGTAATCTTTCTTGTATATTACAGTGAAGTCATTGGTCTTCAGTGTTTCCCAGTTGAACCATCCACACAGGCATAGTAGGACGACTGATAACATGACATATTATAGGTATGGTTTCTTCTTTTTCAAGAAGATTGTAGTAAACAATGGCGGTACAACAATGTTTTCGCGGTGAAAATTTGTTTTAGCGCACTAGCAAAAACTGATTCTCATCAGGCGTACTTACGGATTTGAGGTTTTACGCACTGCGGTACTGATGCGTCGGTATACCCATCAGGTCCCGGTACTTTGAAACTGTTCTCCTTGATATCATGATGCCCTGTCGCCCAAGTTTTTGGGCGATCTGGGTATCAGAAAGAGGTGATGATTTGTCTTCGTTTTCCACAATTTCCTGTATCTTTTGGAAGATTATACGCTTGTCTGTATCACCGAGAGGGGCGTGAAAGAAAAATTTCAACTTGTGAATACCCCGCGGCGATTCGATATACTTATTGGCGAGCGCCCTTGAAATGGTCGAAGGATTGACACTCAACTGGCGGGCAAATTCGGTCATTGTTATCGGTTTCAAGAAGTTGTACCCCTTCTCGAAAAATTCACGCTGGTACTCCAGTATATTATCGAGTATTCGAACCATTGTTTTCCTTCGTTGCTCAATGGCAATGATGACATGTTGTGCGGCACGAGCGCGTTGCCGTATGAAATCGAGCTGTTCGCGCGGCACGCCTTTCGGATTCTTCAAAACTTCAACATATTGCCGACGAAGCCTGACACGCGGTACTGTATCATCATTGAGGAGTGCTACAAGACGATTATCCCGCCAGCGTATGATGAAATCTGGCGATACGTATCCTGATGCAACATTAGAATACCGCCATCCCGGTTTGGGGTCCAACTTAAGAACGATCCCACGCGCCTTCAAGAATCTTTGTTCATCAATCTTGAGTGCCTTCATTATTTCACGGTAACGCGTGCTCTTAATGTCCTTGAGATAGTCACGTACCAGGATACACTCAACTGAATCAGTAGCACAACCCAATGCCTCCAGTTGTATGAGCAACGGCTCTTTTTTATCACGCCATGCACATCCGACCGGATCAAAACGCTGTATTCTTTTGATGATACGCACTACATTATTGACATCGTATCCCTCCCCTGCTATTTCCTCTGGTGACGCAGCCAGGTATCCATCGTCTTCGATATTAGAAATGACCAAACGCGCAATTTCTAAATCCTCATCTTGGAACGCAATGAAAGCCTGTCTCAACAGATAGTCGTTGAGCCCATCTCCTCGCGCCGGAACATTTTCCAGAAGATCGAACTGATCAGGATTGCTGTCATGGACAATATTGGGTGCATCCGAAAATAATTCAGCGATGTTAAACTCTTCGATTTTTTTCAAATCCTCGGGAGTATTCTCATCTTCCGCGACCTCGCTTTCCTCGCCTTCAGATGCTGCATCAGTAGGCATTTCTTCAAGCAGGGGATTAGCCTCTAACTCGTGACGTATAAACGTCTCTATTTCCAAACTGGGCAACGCAATCAACTTGAGATAATACTTGAGCGTAGGCAGTATGTAGTGCCTCAGCTCTGGGCGAAATTGGAGTTCACTTCTTCGATCCATGTTATTAGCCTCTGTGCATAACGAATATTACATATAAATTATAACAGCAAAAAGTCAATTGTCAAGGGAAGCAAAGCACTAACGTGCAAATTCCAAATCACAAATTACAAAACTGAGGAACACACAACGAGATTGCCACGCTCCGATGAATCGGAGCTCGCAATGACGGGTAACCTGGTGGTACCATATAACCCGTACCTGTTGTGTTTTTGCTTAGTTGGTTATTGGTTGAATAGTCTTTAGGGTATAACGGATACTACCCTGCGGCCGCCCTTTTTGTAGCCAAACTTTACCTTGCCAGGACAAAGGGCGAATAACGTGTAGTCGCCAGCCACGCCCACATTCAGGCCAGCATGAATCGTGGTTCCTCTTTGACGCACTAGCATTGTTCCGGCTTCCACAGTATGGCCATCGAATCTTTTTACGCCCAGACGCTTGCCTGCCGAATCCCTTCCATTCCTTGATGCGCCTACACCTTTCTTATGTGCCACACTAACCTCCTTGGTCTAAACTATTTAAGAATATCCGTAATTTCGACTTCACAAAAATCTTGACGATGCCCCTTCTTACGCCGATATTTCTCTTTCCTGATGAATTTGAACACAATGACCTTTGGCAGCCGACCGCATTCTCTTACTACTCCCTTAACTTTGGCACCTTTGACATAAGGTCGTCCGACTACGGTTTCACCATCGTCTTTGAGCATCAAAACTTTGTCAAACTCAATTTCTTTGCCTTTTTCACCGATTACCGCGGGAATCTTTATCTTCTCGCCTTTTGTTACAACAAACTGAAACCCACTCGCCTTGATCACCGCAAACATTATTCGCCTCCTGGAATCTCTTCAGGAAAAGCTGGCTGGTCTTCTGGAATCACTGGCTGGCCCTCAGGTATGTGCGGTCCGGGCTGTACCGGCGTTTCTTGCATTCCTCTCTCCACGGCACTTGTCGGCCTGGGCCGGCGTGAGACTAGAACAAGCGTCAATGAGGTCACAAAGAAGCCAATAGCTAGCCCAGTGGTAAGGCGTACAAAAAAGGGCGTCGCGCCTTTACCGCCGAACAGTGTGTCAGTACCACCTCCACCACCGCCGAACACGCTGCCCATGCCCCCACCTTTTGTCTGCTGCAACAGGACAACAATAATCAGGAGAATGCAGATAACGATGTGAAAAAATATCACGATGCTGTACATGGAGCCTCCTTATTAGGCCGCAAAATAGCCATAATTCTCATGGGTTATTATATGTATTTTGGAGCAAAAGTCAAGCCATGAAAGAAAAGAATCAAGAATCCTTTGTGAACTTAATAATCCGGGCAAAGCTCTCAGGCTTGAGGCTGGCCCCACCAACCAGTGCACCCTGTATCTCTTCTTCTTTCATCAGGGTATCAACGTTTTCGGGTTTCACGCTTCCGCCGTAAAGAATCGTGCTCGGCTTCTTGAGCATACCACGAATGAATTTATGCACTTCAACTGCTTGCTGGGACGTGGCGGTCTTACCAGTGCCAATTGCCCACACCGGTTCATAGGCAAAGATTATTTTATGCGCTTCGTTCTCGATATCTTTTAAGGCTTCCTTTATCTGTCTCTCAATCACTGCCTCTGTCTTTCCAGCTTCTCTTTCCTCTTCCTTCTCACCCGCGCACAATATCGGTATCAACCCGATCTCTAGTGCCGTCTTCAGCTTCTTGTTTATCATCTCATCGGTCTCACCCATGACGTGCCTGCGCTCAGAATGTCCGATGACCACGTAATCACAGCCGACCGCCTTCAAAAACAAACCTGAGATCTCACCGGTGTATGCGCCACTACGCTCCCAATGCATGTTCTGGGCGCCAAGCTTGAATCTTGAGTTTCTGACCAGTTCACCGACCGAGGCCAGAGAAGTAAACGGCGGGATCAGAATCATTATCCTGTCCTTCACGTCTCCGGTGAGTTCCATCAATTTCTGAACGAGCGCCCTCGACTCGCCCGGTTCTTTGTTCATCTTCCAGTTTCCGGCAATAATAGGCTCCATCATTTCTCCTTTAAGACCTTCACCCCAGGCAACTCTTTGCCTTCCAGATACTCAAGCGAGGCACCACCGCCCGTCGAGGCATGACTCACTGTATCCGCCAGATCGAACTTCTTCAGTGCAGATATTGTATCGCCGCCCCCAACGATGGAGATAACCCCTGCCTTTGTAGCAGTCGCGACTGCCTTGGCAACGAACTCAGTTCCACGGGCAAACCCATCTATCTCAAAGATACCCATCGGACCATTCCAGACAATTGTCTTAGCTTCCTTGATGAAGTCAATAATATTTACTACGGATTTCGCACCAATATCGACCCCCATGTAATCGTCGGGTATTGCCGTAGCCTCAACCGTCTGTGTGGGGCTACCTGCCTGTGCTTCCCTGGCAATTAGAACGTCTTTCGGTAAATATGTTTTAGAATTCTGCAAGGCGGTCTTTGCTTCGTACAACAGTTCATCTTCACATAACGATTTCCCAATATTATAACCCTTTGCCTTGTAGAAGGTGAAGCACATACCACCGCCGATCACGAGATTGTCAACTATATTCAGGAGATTCTTTATGACGCCGATCTTCGTCGAGACTTTCGCACCGCCGATGATAGCCAGCAATGGCCGCTTTGGATCCTTAAGCGCGCTACCCAGATACTGAAGCTCCTTTTCCATAAGAAACCCGGCTGCCGGATTTTCGAAATTGCGGGCAATGCCTTCGACCGAAGCATGGGCACGGTGTGCCGAGCCAAACGCATCATCGACATATAAATCAGCTAGCGACGCAAGTTCTCTTGCGAAATTCGGGTCGTTGTTCTTCTCCTCGATATGAAATCTCACATTCTCAAGCAGCAGAACGTCGCCGGGCTTCAACTCACCTACGATGTCTTTAACCTCGTCGCCAATGCAATCATGGCCAAATTGCACCTTGGTATCGAGCAACATTTCAAGGCGATGGGCAACCAATTCAAGAGTTAGTCTTGCATCCACCTTGCCTTTGGGTCGCCCCAGATGACTCGCAATAATCGGTATACCGCCCTTTTCGATTATGTACTGTATTGTCGGCAGCGCCGCCTTTATTCTTGTGTCGTCTCTGATGTTCAGGTTCTCATCGAGCGGCACATTGAAATCAACCCGTAAGAATACCTTTTTGTCGGCCAGCTCCAAATCTCTTACTGATAGCTTAGCCATCATTCTCTCCCGGCTACATACTCAAATAGGTCAACGGTGCGTGCTGAATATCCGTATTCATTGTCATACCAACCCAAAACTTTCACGATATTGCCGATCGCTTTTGTCAGCGCGGCATCGAAGATTGCTGAATACGGGTTGCCAATGAAGTCCGAGGAGACAAGTGGCTCTTCGCAATACAGCAGAATACCTTTCAAGCTGCCTTCTGCCGCCTTTTTGAAAGCACCATTGACTTCGTCTTTGGTCGTTTCTTTATCGAGTTCAGCAACGAAATCGACAATCGACACATCCGGCGTGGGCACTCTTATCGCAATTGCATCAAGCTTGCCCTTTAACTCCGGGAAAAGCTCGGTGATTGCCTTTGCTGCTCCGGTCGTGGTCGGGATCATGGATACTGCTGCGGCTCTTGCGCGGCGCAAATCTTTATGTGGTAAATCGAGAATACGCTGGTCACTAGTATAAGCATGGGTTGTGGTCATCAAACCCTTGCGTATTTTGAAATTCTCATGTAATACCTTAACAATCGGAGCAAAGCAATTGGTCGTGCAGGACGCATTGGAGAATATTACATGCTGTTTAGGATCGTATTTGTCATGGTTCACGCCCAAAACAAAACCTGGTATCTTCGGCTCTCCCTTGCCCGGCGCGGAGAGTATCACACGCTTTGCGCCGCCTTTAATGTGTAACTCGGCTTTGCCATAGTCACGGAATTTACCGGTTGCTTCCAGAACGTAATCAACGCCCAAGTCCTTCCAGGGTAACTTTGAGGGGTCCCTTTCTGAAAAGACCTTGTATTCCTTGCCATCCACGACTATCGCATCATCCTTGGCCTTGACGTCGGCATCAAACGTACGGTGTACTGAATCGTATTTCAAAAGGTAGGCGAGAGTTTTCGCATCGGTTATATCATTAATCGCGACGATTTCGAATTTGTCGCTCTTGTAACCTATTCTGAAAAACAAACGGCCGATTCTACCGAAACCATTGATCCCAACTTTTGCTTTCATAATTGCCTCCTCGCAGGATTATATCCAAAATCCGCCAGCAGTCAATGAAAGCTGGTGTAAAATTGTATTATCATCGCAATATATTACAGACATTGACACCTACTGCAAATTCTGTATAATGGAAAAATGGCCGATATCACAAGGGGTGTGAGGGCATTTACTATCGGCACTGCAATCAGCCGTATCTTCGGGTTGTTCAGAGAATCAGTATTTGCCTTTCTCTATGGCGCAGGTCGGTCAACTGACGCATTTGTCGCCGCATTCCGCATTCCAAATCTATTCCGAGACCTTTTCGCTGAAACCGCACTCTCTGCTGCCTTTGTGCCGGTCTTAACGGCAGAGAAGCAGAAAAGTAAAGAACAGCAGAATCTACTGGCTAGCAACGTCTTCAACATTTTGCTTATCGTTGTCTGTACAATAGTTGCGCTGGGAATCGTGCTTGCGCCCTATCTAGTGAAGATCATTGCCTTCGGCTTCGGCAACGTACCCAACAAGCAGGCTTTGACTGCCAGCTTGGCCGCCATCATGTTTCCGTTTCTTCTTTTTGTCGCCCTCGCCGCCTGGGCAATGGGCTATCTCAACACCGACCGCGAGTTTTTTGTCCCGTCTGTAGCACCCGCATTCTTCAATATCGTATCTATTGTAATACCCTTGCTGTCCTACGCATATTTCGTGAGGCAAGGCATTGACCCCATCTATGCAATGGCTTATGGCGTTCTAATTGGCGGATTACTCCAGTTTCTAATCCAGGTGCCAATGCTCTTC
>DAOVAN010000185.1 GCA_030671005.1 Caldifarciminota bacterium | reverse complement strand
GCTGACGAGAATTGCTTTGACGACCGCCTTGTTTATTTCCATTCTATTGACTGCCGTAACTGCTTCCATTCTTGCAGAAGTTACCTCTCCCTGGTGATAAACCGGATGAGTAGTCCGACGATTAACGAACCTGCGATTAAGGTTGTTTGTGCGAGCATTATCGTATCCATGCTTCACTCCAGTTTCAATATGCATGTCGACTCGAAGCAATTGCAGAGAAGGAGAGTCTGCCATCAGGAGTCTTAAACTGTGGATGGTAGGTGAGCGATAATCCATGACAGGCTCTCTTTGCTTACTGATTGTCCTCTGCGTTCTCATTGATTTTTCCTTTAGTCATTAGGCCAATGATCGATGGGATGAAGAGCACCGTGGTGAGGAAGCAAGCACCGACCCCGGTGACGAGCAGGGCGCCAAAGCCGACCCAGCCACGATACGAGGCGGTCATTAAAGAGCCAAAACCGGCCATCGTTGTGAGGGAAGTGAGCAAGACAGCTTTGCCCGTACTCTTCAATACGGTCGGTGTTTTGCGCAGTCCTTCGTACCGGTAGCGGTGCAGAATGTGTACGCCATCATCGATACCAATACCCACGATCATGGGAATGGCCATCACATTGACAATGTTGAGCATGAGGCCGAGTGTTTTCATTATTCCGAGCATCCAGATGCCACCGGCAATCAATGGGATAACACCTAGTAGCGCCATGCGGAAACTGCGGAAGTCGACCCAAAGTAAAAGGATGACAATGATGATGGTGAGTATGGTCGCGTTTAACCCATCGCGACCAATGAGCCTGATGAGATGGAGAAATATCGGCGGAGTTCCTGTAATCTTCGGGCTGACGGTTTCAAGCTGTTTGTCGAAGCGGGTGAGTGCTTCATAATTCCAGATCGTTTCTTTGGGATATATCGTAACGAGATACTTATCGCCGGCTTCATTGATGAATTGGTTCTTGATATGTTCGGGGAGTGTTTCTAGTGTTATCAGTTCGGGGTTTGCCATCGCATAGATCTTCTGTCGAAGGTTTGGATGGTAGTATTTCTGGAATTTGTTCAATTGTGTCATCGCGTGCTGAGGGTTCTGCTTGACTTTCTCGACGAGATTGAGTATGTAACTCTCGGCATCTGCCTGTTCAGGGTCGCCGATTATGCTCTTGCACTTTTCATCAACTTTATCCTGACCACCGATGAACGCGAGTTGAGAGAGCTCGTAGATGTTCATGTCGAGTCTCTCCAGTTCAATGATGAGTTTTTCCATTTTACTTGTAGTCAAGGGGATCTGCGTTTTGTTTTGCTGTAATACCTGCCGGATTTCTTCCACATATGGCCGCCTCTCTAATTGCTTTTCTTCAGGTGGCGCGTAGTCGGCGATATTTTCGACCATGCTTATTAGAGGCATTTCTTTGAGTCTTTCCGCCATTTCGTATGATTCTTCAATTGAAGCGGTTGTCACCATCGCAAAATCCGGGCTCAAGTCAAAAGCCTCGATGATCGTATCCTGCAGTTCAACCGTGGCTAATCCCTTAGGCTCGACATTGAGCATGTTGTAATCGAATCTTATGTTCAGTGCCTGGTATAGAAGAAATCCAGATATGATTATCGCGGCTACGAGATAGAGTAAGGGACGGGCTGTTATGCTGCGGCCCAGGCTGCCGAGAATCTTGAATTCGACGTGCGCCTGCTTGAAGGGTTTTTTGCTGATCCGCTTCAGAACCCGCTCGCGCGCCACGAGTATTGCAGGAAGACCGGCCATGGTTGTCAGCATGGCACAGATAATGCCGATTCCGAGTACAATCCCCATTTCCTTGATGCCCTGGGTGGCGGAGATGGCTAATGCAAAGAATGCCGCGGCCGTGGTCAAGGCACCGGTGATTATGCCCGAGCCTGATCTCACCAATGTTTCTTGCATTGCGCTCACGGCATCTTTGTTAATTGCCCGTCGTTCGCCATATACCGATATTATGTGTATTGAGTAGTCTATGCCCAAACCTATCAAGACTACCGCGAACATCGAGGTCATCAGATTGAGTCTACCCAGCAGGAGTCCAACGACACCGGCTGCGATGAGAATGGAGAGCATTAGATTGAATCCGGCAAGGATTGCTGCACTCCACATCCGGAAGGTCAGGATGAATAGGCCGAGCACCAAGACCAGCGCCAGTATTGAGCTGAACTGCATGTCCTTGGTGGTGTGCTCCATTTCGTCCTTCTGGAGGGGTATCATCCCCGCAATACCGGCTTTCACGTCTGGAAAGCCAGGCAGGTTTCGATCCAGGATGACTTGTACACTATCGGTGGAAGCGATGTCCTTGTTGATATCCATGGAAGTGAAGTTGGCCTTGCAATTCATGAGCAGGACGCGTTTGTCTTGAGAGATGAAGTAAGGGTCACCGTACAGAAGCCGCTCGACTGCGGAGTCGGCGAGTGCCGCGTTTGCTGTATTAGGGTCGGTGATGAATTCATCCATTGCTTTCAACCAATAATGAAAACCATCGAGCGTGCGCACTGCTTCGTTCTCTTTTTCCTTAGTGCTGAGTGCTTCCTCATCGCCGACGTATTCTTCTTCGAAGTTGTCGTTGATGCTGGTTAACAAAGGAACAAGATTGAGGTTTTCGAATAGATCGGCGGTGTTTTTAAGGTCTTTTGCTTCGGCGAGCATGAAGCCGTGTTCAGAGAAGAATTCTTTGTCGATCTTGTAATCCACACGGTCAAAGTATAGGGTGAGTTCCAATATCTGAGGTGCG
>DAOVAN010000160.1 GCA_030671005.1 Caldifarciminota bacterium | reverse complement strand
AGCGGCATAGATGGCATCGTCATATCCGTAGTAGCGATCCGCGAAAAAGATATGCCCGGACATCTCACCGGCCAGTGGTGCATCCTCGGCCTTCATTTTTGCTTTGATCAGAGAATGGCCCGTTTTATACATTAGTGGTTTACCACCCAGCTCCTGGATCCGTTCGATCAAGCCCTTTGAGCATTTGACCTCGAAGATTACTTTTGAGCCGGGCATGCGGGCCAGTAGGTCTTCCGCATATATTGCAAGCAAAACGTCGCCCCATATTATTCGGCCGGTCTCGTCGAGAGCGCCGATACGATCACCGTCACCATCAAACCCGATCCCGCATGCAAAGCCATTACTTTCGACCTTCTTGATTAATTCGGTGATATGTTCTGGCACCACAGGGTCGGGCAGATGATTCGGAAAATTACCATCCGGCTCCTTGTATAACATGAGATAATCAGTTTTCAGCCTCCTGAGAATTTGCTCCAATACCGGACCACAAGTGCCGTTGCCTGTATCGACCGCTACCCTCAATCCTTCATTTATCTTGAGCGATTGCGTCACATGATCGACGTAATCAGACACGACGTCCTTTTTCTGAACACTGCCACTTCCAGAAATGTATTCTCCCGCTTGGACCAGTTTTCTCAAATTCTGTATTTCGCTTCCGTATATCGTGGCTTTGTTGAATGCCACCTTGAAACCGTTGAACTCTTTTGGATTGTGGCTTGCCGTTATCATGATGCCGTTACTGACATCATAGTGAAAGAGGGCAAAATATAACACTGGTGTGGGGACCATACCGATATCGATAACATCACAGCCTGTTTCGTTGAGCCCTTTGATGAGCGTTTCTGCAATGCGTGGCGAAGAAATGCGCACATCGCGCCCGATGAACAGTTTGCTCTGACCCTGCTTGCGATAATAAGTTCCCACACCGCGTGCAAAGAGATAGACATTCTCATCATTCAGATCATCTTCTGCAAGGCCGCGAATATCGTATTCCCTGAATATCGCTGGATTGATCATGACAACTGCCCCTCAACATCGGTTATGACTTCATCCAGTATCTTCAGGGCGGCTTCGGCGTCATCCTTCATAATCATCAAAGGCGGTGACATGCGCAGGGAGCTGATTCCTGCGCCGTATAGAATTAGTCCGCGCTTGAAGCATTCACCAGTTATCACTTCTTTTATGTTTTTGCCCGCACGCGTGACCTGGGGTGGGAAGAAGTCCTTTGTTGCACGGTCAGCGACCAATTCTATTCCCAGCATTAGTCCAAGGCCGCGTACTTCGCCGATGATCTTGTGACGCGCCATCATTTCGTTCAACTGTTCTTTTAGATAGCCACCGACTTTCGCCGCGTTGTCAATCAACTCTTGCTCGATGATTTTCAGTGAGGCTGAGGCAGCGGCGCAAATTACTGGGTTGCCACCGAATGTCGAGCCGTGGCAGCCGGGTACCCATGCTCTCGAATCGACCGCAGGATCCATGAGTTCTGCCTTACCGACCGTCGCACTCATCGGAAAGCCTGAGGCGATGGCTTTCGCGATAAGAGTAATATCCGGTGCAATACCAACATGGTCACAAGCGAACCAGCGACCGGTTCTTCCGAGGCCACTTTGAATCTCATCGAATATGAGGACAATCCCATGCTCATCAGCCATCTTCCTTAAGGCGGGCAGGAATTCCTTCGGCGGGACAATATAGCCACCTTCGCCCTGAATCGGTTCAAGCATGATCAGACTAACATCATCCGGGTTGATGAGCCTTTCGAATATGACGTCAGCCAAGTAGGATAGGCAATGTATCAAGGGTACACCCTTGTAATCGTGGCTGATGCAATCCGGATACTTCTGTCCGAATACACAGCGGTAGCAATATGGGTATGGTATGTGATAGACTTCTGGGATTAGGCTCGAGAAGTGTGCACGTTGGACTTTCTTGCTACCCGACATAGTCATGCCGGCAAAGGTGCGTCCGTGAAAGGCACCGAGGAAGCTTACCATCCTCGGACGTCGTGTGAAGTAGCGGGCAATTTTGAGTGAGGCTTCAACTGCTTCTGCTCCTGAGCTGCCGAAATAGACGCGCTTTTCGAAATCTCCGGGGGTTATTTGAGCAAGCTTCTCGGCCAGCTCGATTTGCTGTGTGTAGTAAAAATCGCTTCCCGAGATGTGTATCAATTTTCTGATTTGTTCGTTGACCGCAGTTATGACTTCTGGATGACAATGCCCAGTACCAACCACGGCGAAGCCCGCGCCAAAGTCAAGATAGTTCCTGCCGTTAACGTCCGTTACTTGTGCACCCTGAGCGTGGTCAATCACCAAAGGTATTTCGTCTGTTCTGGTATGGGCGCCAAACATGACCTTCTTGTCGCGCGCCATTATTTCTTTGGCTTTCTTACTCACTTCGGGTGATTGGTATTTAATCATATTTCAATTACTCCTTCTTGCAATCACTTTGCTTTGAGTGATTCAAAGTTCTAGCAAATTCAATCCCGTATCTTTGTCTTGGATCCGCAGCAAGTCTTTAGTAAACGGGAAAACGATCACCTCTAATGTTGCCGGTACCGTGCCTGCGAAGAGGTGACCGCCAAAGGCGTTGAAATCGGCGTCGGTGATGGTAACATGACAATGAATTACCAATTCTTTGTCTGATATTGAGATGTTGCCCGCGAAACTCGTGAACTCGTACTCGCCAGCGAATTTCTTTCTTGTGTAGCTACGATTGTGGGCATCATAATAGCCCAATTCCAGTTCCTTGCCAACACCCAATCCATAGAAAAATCCGCCTTTGATGCCTTCGTTTACTAATACATCTTTCAAAGCGGCGATGATGTCTTCATCTTTTTCCAACCGCACAACCAAGTAGGTATCAAACTTCTTTGATTTCATTTGCTGCTCCTCGTGACAAGAATGTAAGGTGTTGGTTTAGAGCGTGCTCGTCGCGTAGGATACTAATCTATGATGCCCAGCCAGGGACCAAGCAAAAACTGTACTCTGCCGATCAATAGACTGATTCTTGCCATTACTGTATATCCGAATGAGGCACCGAATCCGATCATGATGAAAATAATACCGAGTCGTGATGCGTGTCCAAGAACACCTTTGTGTTCCTTTGAGAAGTAAAAGTAGATTAACGTGCAAATGACTCCAATCAAGATAATCAAAGCCCAGACGCCGTTCATCGGATTCGAGAAACTGGCTGGTGTTACCACGGTTCCTTCAATCTGTCTGAGCACTTCGGCCTGGAAGAGCGCCGGTATTGAGAGCCCAGCACCCCAACCAATTATGAAGCCAATGGGGATGCGCACAAGCCAGGAGATCTTTGGAATGAATCTCGCGAAGTACATGAGGCCGAGTAGTAAGGGTACAACATAGATGAATTCACCTGCGCTCAAAGGCTCAAAGAGGTTTGGTTTCAAAGCATTGTGCCAGTAGAATACTATGTAGTAACCATTTGCAACGCCGACAAAGAGGTGTTCGCCGAACTTGTAGAAGGGATTATCTTTATA
>DAOVAN010000020.1 GCA_030671005.1 Caldifarciminota bacterium | reverse complement strand
AAGACAAGTTGCCAGTGGAATCTACTTCTTGAAATTACAGGCAGGAGATAACTCCGCAACCAGGAAACTACTCCTCATAAAGTAAATCCATTTACGCTTCTTACAAGAGAAATGCCCCGCTCTTTCAAAAGAGCGGGGCATCCCTCTTTTCTCTACACTGGCGACAGACATAGAATATTGCCTTTTTAGCCCTCTTGAGCCATCTCTCAGCCTTCACGAATTTCGCTCAGATCTTCGATCTGATGGCGAAATCCAGTGTCCCGCATTTTCTTCAGAAAGTGCGGGGCTTTCAGCCCTCTTTGAGCCCTCTTCTGCCCTTTGAGGTTATGGTCAAAGTAGAGTCCTGACCCCAATCTAGCGCCCAGACGTCTGACGTAACTTTTCGAATCGATACGGGCCCTGTTGAATTGATTCTTCTTTTGGGTTGTTTTCCTTTTCTTTGTTTGCGTGCCTTTTGTGGATGGTTTCGCCATATCTGAGCTGTTGTTATTCTACGGGGCGGGCCTCGTCACCTTAACCGCTTGACGTAACCTTGTAGGGTGACCTGACCCCAAGTATTGACGTAGCTGCTCAAAATGGCTATATTTTTGCGTGAAGTATCTTGTTATTCTTGTATTGTTTTTCCTTACGCTATCATGTACTGCAAAGAGAGATGTTTTTGTGCCTGTGTTACTCGATTACGAGCTGTATTATCCTGATGAAGCCAGAAGACAGGGGATAGAGGGTACCGTGCATGTGCGCGTATTAGTGAACCGAAGCGGCAAGGCAGAAGATGTCGCAATCGCGAAATCATCGGGGAGTCCGTTATTGGATTCAGCCGGAGTGCGAACCGCCAAGACTTTCGAATTTTCACCTGCCGTGATGGACGAGAAGGCGATGAAGAGCTGGGTAATGGTGCCAATCGAATTTACATTTCAGGAAATAAACTATGAGGAATGGCTTACTGAGGTTGAAATAACAAGGCGGAGAATTGAGAAGACATACGATAAAGATGCGATCGAAGAATTGTATGAGTTATATAAGCAGATGATATTCTCGCCCTGGGAAGCTCAGGACTTAGAGTTTAATTACTATGTTAAGGAGGTCGTCGTGAAACGTGCCGCGGCCGTGTGGAAAGGCTACTGGTCGGCCTATCCGGCGCGCGTTTTGCTGTTCGTTGACATAATAAACCGGTATCCTGATTCCTTCACTGCATTGAAGGCAAGGGCTGATCTTGGCGATTTTCTTCAAACGGAGCAAATCACAATGCGGCACACACTCGATCCTGCCACATCTGATACACTAATCAATCGCATAAAGGAGGCGATTGATTATTAACAAGAAGCCCCATGAGGAGGAGCATTTCTGAGGCATGAATTGAAGACTAGCATACTAATCATAAGTCAGGACCTCGAACTCGTTGATTTGACTACAAGGGTGCTCGAGAATGAGGGATATGAAGTGACAACGTGTAGCAAGCCAAAGCAAGTCATTTCCCATGTCCGCAGCCAGAGCTTCGACGTCGTCTTCATTGATGCGCACATGCGTGATGCTGCCTATGAGAAGGTCATCGAAGTTGTGAGAAGGGTTACCCGGGATATGGAAATAGTGCTCATTACCAGCTATGCGTTCCCCGAAATCTCCAAACACGATACCATCGATGTTGGTTCATATTTAGTACAACCGCTGACTGATGACAAAATAAGGAACGCCGTCGTCAGGGCATTGCACCAAGTCAAACTTTCCCGTGAAAACCGGCGTTTACTCTCAACCGTAACCACGGCAAAAAAGCAATGGGAAGCGACTGTTGACGCGATCGATGACCCGATCTTCTTGACCGATTTCGAACACAATATCCTAAGAGCTAATCTGTCAACGTATCGCCGTTTGGATAAGGGCGTTGACGAGGTACTGGGTCACAAGTGCTACGAGATATTTCACTGTGCGGAAAATATCCTTGAAGATTGTCCTGGCAAGCGGGCAATGACCACGGGTGAGATGGTTTCCGACATCATCTCTTTCAAGGGTCTCAAGCAGAAGCTCTCGTGTGACGTATATCCTCAAGTCTTCTCTGGAGGCGGACTTGTTCATCACCTGCACGCGCCCACGGTCAGTTTTGAGACCCAAGCCGAAATGATGACCACGTATGAACGCGTTTTCGATGAGTCCGTGGTGCCGATCTTGTTGTTGGATGTGGAGGACTTCAAAATCGTTGATGCAAACCGCCGGGCCCTGGAGTTCTTTGCACGTGAACCCGAACGAATATTCAATATCGATCTAGAGAATCTCTTCACGGCAGCTGAAAGTGAATCTGCGGTCAGCAACATAATCGAACAGCTCGAAAACCCGGGAGGCAGTTTCAGGACGCAGATTTTGGATGGCCGTGGCAAGGAAAAGGATGCATACATCGTCGCGAATAATGTCGACGTGCGCAGCAGGCGTCTTGCGGAAATATTCGTGATACCAATTGATTTGCTCTGATTTTATGGTGTGTTGGTAGATATTAAATAACTGAAAGGACGAATGAAATTTGCGATAGTCGGACTCGGTCACTGGGGACCCAGGTTAATTCCTAAATTCCTTAAACATCCAAAAGTGGTCGGCATGTACTGCTACGATATCGATGAGTCGAGATCAGCCAAGGTTGCTAAGGAATTCCCTGAAGTAGTTGTGGCGTCAGATTATCGTAGTATTTTAGAGAATGAGGACGTAAATGCAATAATCGTGGCAACGCCGGTTGCATCTCACTTTGATCTTGCAAAGCAGGCTCTTGAACACGGAAAACATGTTTTCGTCGAGAAACCCTTGACCAATAGCATAACCGATGCGCAGACGCTGGTGGAACTCGCATCGGCACGCAATTTGAAACTCATGGTCGATCATATCACGATATACAGTGGCGCGGTGCGAAAGATAAAGGAGCTCATCACTAATGAGGATATCGGAGACATACTTTATATTGACACGGTGCGCGCGAATTTGGGGATGTTCCAGTCTGATGTGAATGTAGTATGGGATCTGGCAATCCATGAATTCGCGATCATCGATTACTTGCTCGACGAGATGCCCAAAGCGGTCACCGGCATTGGTGTTGCTCACTATGGTATGCCCGAGGAGATGGCCTATGTTACGCTCTTCTTCGAGAAGGGGGTCATTGCTCATATACATGTTAGTTGGCTGTCTCCGTTGAAGATAAGGAGATTGATTCTTGGCGGCAGGAAGAAGATGCTTCTCTTTGATGATACCAGTTTGGATGAGAAGATAAGGCTTTTTGACCGTGGAGTAGAAATGTCTGCTGGTCCTGGCGCAAGCAGACGTGACATAATGTATCATGATGGTGCGACTCAGGTGATACAACACGAAAGCGCCGAACCGTTGGTGGTTGTGGTTGATGAGTTTGTGAAAGCAATTGACGAAGATGTCACACCATTGACCGACGGAAAGGCGGGGCTGCGCATGGTCAGAATCCTCGACGCAGCGGAGAAATCACTCAAGCAGCAGGGGGCGAGAATCCGGCTCGATTGATGGTGCCGGGTAGCCCAGACACTGTGTAATTAGTCACCCAGACAGTCGGTTCTACACTTCGGGTCGCGGATTCAACCAATTCCGCCGGGTATCGGCATAATGCACTTGATGTCGTGACTTTTTGCATTCCAGGGCCTGAAAAAACCGGTTCGCCGTGGTTGACAACACCCGAAAAATGGATATAATGTGGTGGTTGAACAACTCAAATCTTACCCAGCAAGAGGTCAGCATTCTTACTTCCTCTTTCTCTTCTTTTGCTGACAAGGGCGGTAGCCTATAAAGTATATTTCTCGCCATCCGTGTCTCACAGCGCGGAACCTATCTAAATAATTACTATACACCAGGAGACAAACACATATGGGTCTATTTGACATGAGTAGTGAACAAAAATTGATCAGAACCGAGGTAAGAAAATTCACCTCGGCCGTACTCGAACCTGTAGCTTCTGACTTAGAAAAAGAAGGTCGTGTGCCTTCTGAAATTATAAAGAAGCTAGCACAAATGGGTTTGTTCGGACTCACGATTTCTGAAGAATACGGGGGCTCAGGATTGGACGCACTGAGTCTCTGCGTCGCGCTCCAAGAATTGTCAAAATCCTGTGCCTCAGTGGCCATGGTTGTGGCGGTGAACAACTGCCTTGTGGCTTATCCCCTGGCAAAATACGGTTCCGACGAACTGAAGAAAGATTATTTAAAGTTATTACCAGATGGAGGTACGGGCGGTTATGTGCCATGTTCAGACTTGGAAGTCGCGGGAAAAGAGTGTTCGTTAGATTTCGAGGCTGACAGTCGCCATGTTTCAGGCAAACTCGATATCGTGTTGAATGGTGCGTCAGCGGATTTCTTTGTTATTCCAGTGAAATCTGGTAATTGTACTACACAATATATAGTCAACAGAGACACCCCGGGTTTGAATCTTTTCCCTGTGCAGACAATGGGTATGCGCGCAGCCGGTGTTGCTGGCTTGGAATTTCAACGCTCAGAGCTGAAAGAAGATCAGTGTTTGATCGGGCAAGATGATGGACTTGCTGCTATCCAATCAGTGCGTGATTATGCATGCATTGCTTTTTCGGCAATTGCACTTGGTCTTGCCGAGGCAGCATTGGAAGCATCGGTCAAATACTCAAAGGAGCGCAAGCAGTTTGGACGGCCTATCTGTGCGTTTCCAATGGTCCAGAATATGCTGGCTGAGATGAAGATCAGGATGGAAAAGTCCAGGTTACTAGTCTATGAGGCAGCAAGCACGTTTGACAGTGGAGAGGATTACGCGATGAAAGCACGGGTCGCGTTTCTCACCAGTGGTGAAGGTTCAGTGTTCGCCGGTCTTGATGCAATACAGATACATGGTGGGTACGGCTACACAAAAGACTACCCAGTGGAACGCTACTTTCGTGATGCAAAAACATTACAGGCACTGGGTGGTGTATCGGCCGATATCAAATCCAAGATAGCAGAGGAGATCCTGCAATGATTTTAGAGAAGAGACATGATGATTTTAGGGCTAAGTTAAGGGAATTCACGGAAGGGGAAGTAGCACCACGTGCTCCGGAGCTCGATAAAAAAGATGAATTCCCCTGGGATCTGGTCAAACGGATGGCGGAACTGGACCTCATGGCGATATACGTTCCGAGAGAATACGGAGGCGCCGGACTCGATTCATTGCATTATGCAATCGCGGTGGAAGAGATCGGGCGGGTATGTGGATCTACAGGCATATTTCTGGCCGCACACGCATCACTCGGAGTTTTTCCAGTATACTATGCTGGGAATGAAGAACAGAAGAAGAAATGGCTCATACCGATGGCCAGGGGAGAAAAGATAGGGTCTTTTGGTCTTACCGAGCCCGATGCAGGTTCAGATGCTGCAGCGACCAAGACCACTGCTGTCCGAAAGGGCGATAAGTACCTCGTCAATGGAGTCAAGAGGTTCATAACATCAGGCAGTATCGCTGACGTGATTGTCTTCACCGCAACCGACGATCCATCCAAAGGCTATCATGGAATATCAGCATTCGTTGTCGAGAAGGGGACCCCTGGTTTTACTTATGGTAAGGATGAAGATAAGTTAGGTCTGCGTGGTTCAATTACGTCTGAATTGATCTTCGAGGATTGTGAGATTCCGGAGAGTAATTTGTTAGGCAAGGAAGGTGATGGGTTTAAGATCTTCATGGAGACACTAGATGGGGGCAGGATTTCCATAGGCGCACTCGCGCTGGGCATCGCACAAGGGGCCTTGGATGCCGCGGTGAAATTTACCAAGGCAAACAAGAAATCTGGGAAACCCATCTACAAGTTACAATCAACACAGTCTACCATTGCTGAAATGGCAACCGAGATCGAAGCGGCTCGTTTGCTTGTCTACCAGGCCGCGGCGCTGAAGGATGCTGGGATGCCGTATTTGAAAGAGGCCGCAATGGCGAAATACTACGCTTCAACGATTGGTACGAAGGTGGCAAATTTGGCGATTGACATACATGGTATGTATGGTGTTACCCTGGATTTTCCCGTGGAACGTTTCATACGGGATGAAAAACTGATGGAGATTGGTGAAGGAACGAGTGAGATTCAGAAGATAGTAATTGCGAGACAAATCTTAGGGAAATAAATCCTAAGCACGAAATCCGAAACTCGAAACAATACCAAATGACCAAAACACAAAATTCAAAACAGTTTTGAAAATTAGGATTTAGAATTTGTTTACCCCGTGGAATACGAGAAGTTCATTCCACAGGGTGAAGGATTTCGAGATTAGTATTTCGAATTTTCCCTTAAGGAAGGAGGTCTTATGGATTTTGGTCTGACGAATGATCAGAAGATGCTTCAGGATCAAGTACGGAAGTTCGCTGACGCCGAGTTGGCACCAGTTGCGGCCGAAATTGACAAGTCGGGAGAATTCCCCTGGGCAAATCTGAAGAAGATGGCACAGTTGGGCTTGCTTGGTGTTGTTGTACCAGAAAAATACGGTGGTTCGGGGTTCGATTTCGTATCCCTGGCGATCGCGATCGAAGAGATCTCACGGGCATGTGCTACAACTGGAGTCATTGTTGCGGTCAATAACTCATTGACGACATTTCCGATTCTCCAATTTAGCAGTGAGGAACAAAAAAGCAAATACCTGCCCCTTTTGTGCAGTGGAAAGAAAATCGGCGCCTTTGGTCTCACCGAGCCGGATGCCGGTTCTGATGTTGTGTCTCTGGAATCGACCGCACGACTGGAAGGTGACCACTATGTGCTTAACGGCACCAAGAGATTCAGTACGAATGCTGGCGAAGCTGGTATCTTCATTGTTTTTGCGTATACCAATAAAGAGATGAAACATAAGGGGATAAGCGCTTTCGTTGTAGAGCGTGATACTCCTGGATTTAGTCTTGGTAATCATGAAGACTTGATGGGCATCAGGGCGACTGCCAACTGCGAGCTGATATTTGAGGATGCCAAGATCCCGAAGGAGAACCTCATTGGAAAAGAGGGAGATGGCTTTAAAATATGCATGAGCACCCTAGATGTTTCCAGGATTGACATCGGTGCGCAGGCGGTTGGTATTGCCCAGTCAGCGCTCGACGAATCGGTGAAATATTCAAAGGAGCGTAAGGCATTTGGCCAGCCAATATGCAATTTTGAAATGATCCAATCCATGCTTGCGGAAATGGCGACTCAGATACAAGCGGCGCGATTGCTCGTGTACTATGCAGGTTATTGTAAAGACACGGGTATGACCAGGTTTTCGCGGGAATCAGCAATGTCAAAATACTACGCATCCGACATCGCCGTTGATGTGACACGGAAGGCAGTACAAATCCACGGCGGATATGGCTATTCCAAGGATTACATTGTCGAAAGACTGTATCGCGACGCAAAGATCCTCGAACTGTATGAAGGCACATCAGAGATACAGAAGATTGTCATTGCGAGAGAACTCATTAGATAAACTCGAAGCACGAAATCCGAAATTCGAAATAATATCAAATGACCTAAACCCAAAATTCTAAACAGTTTTGAAAATTCGGATTTGGAATTTGCCCGCCCCGTTAGATGCGCCATTGTGAGGATCGCAACCAATGGATGTGCTGAGTGAATCTGCAATTCGCATGGATATTTCGAAATAGATATCTAATGGGGTTTAGTATTTCGATATTCGGATTTAGTATTTTCCTGTAGGAAGGAGGTTGTCTTGGACCTGATCGTCTGCATAAAGAGAGTTCCTCAGACCGCAGAGGCTGAGGTGAAGATTGATGGCTCGGGCAAGGATATCGTTAAAGACCGTTTGACGTTTGATATGAACGAAGCAGATTCCTATGCACTCGAGGAAGCAATTTTGCTCAAAGAAAAGTCGGGCGGTAATATAACCGCGGTATCCTTGGGTTCGGCTGAAGCTGAGGACACACTTCGCATTGCTCTGGCAAAGGGTGCCGATAGTGCAATTAGAATCAAGCTTGAGGACTTTGGCGAGTTGGATGGCTTTAAGACCGCCGCGCTAATTAGAGAGGCAATAAAGGACATCAAATTCGATGCCATATTGACTGGGTGCATGTCCACCGATGATAGTTATTATCAGGTCGGACCAACCCTGGCTGAGATGCTCGGCATTCCCCATGCTACGTTAGTGAGCAAGATAGAAGTCGCGGACCAGAAGGCTCATGTCCATAGGGAGCTTGAGGGTGGCTTGATCGAACACCTCGAGATGTCGTTGCCGGCAGTCTTTGCTGTGCAGACCGGTATCAATGAGCCGCGCTATGCCTCTCTCATTGCAATAAGAAGGGCAGCAGGAAAGGAAATAAAGGTAATCGGCAAAGAGGAAATTTCATCTGAAGCAAAGCTCAATAGCACGCTCGAGGAGCTATTCATACCCCCTGTTGGCGAAAGAGCAGAGATTCTAACTGGTACCCCTGATGAAGTATCCAAAAGAACGGCTGAAATCATCAAGGAAAAGGGATTGATCTAAGGAGGAAGCATGGCTAATATTCTAGCATTGGTTGAACATCGTCAGGGTACGATCAGAGACATAACATACGAGTTGCTGACATATGGGAGAAAACTGGCCGAGAAGATGGATGGCAAGTTGACTGGTGTCATTCTAGGCCATAATACTGGTGACTTTACCGAGAGTGTCAAGAAGCACGCACACCGCGTCGTTGTAGCCGACCACGAGGTATTCAAAGATTTCAATGCGGAAACGTATCAACACGCTCTTGCCGATATCATACAGAAAGAAAACCCTTTCTTGACATTGATTGGCAATACCGCCTTCGGCATTGACCTGTGTCCAGCCCTTGCCACACAGTTGGGGGTTCCATTTACTACTGATTGCATCGGTGTGGAAATCGCCGACAAGAAGGTGAGGGTGACCCGCCAGTTATACGATGGGAAGATGGATGCCCACGTATATCTGAGCGAGGGCCCGTCATATATGCTCACCTTGAGAAGCGGAACATGTGCTGCCGAAGAAGGTAATCTTACCGCCGATATACAAAAAATCGAAGCGTCCATTACCAGCCAGCCCGATTACAAGAAATTCGTTGAGTATATTGAAGCGGCAGTGGGTGATGTTGATATCACAAAGGCTGATGTTTTGGTCGGTGTCGGGCGCGGGATTAAAGAGCAGGCAAATATGTCAATGATCGAGGATTTTGCCAAAGCCATTGGTGGTGTTGTTGCCTGTTCGCGTCCAATCGTTGATGCTAACTGGCTGCCCAAGGACCGGCAGGTAGGGTCTTCAGGAAAAACCGTGAAACCCAAGCTCTATATTGCGGTCGGCATATCAGGTGCATTCCAGCATATTGCCGGCATGAAGAATGCTGACACCATAATCGCGATCAATAAAGATCCCAATGCACCGATATTCAATGAAGCTGACTACGGTATTGTCGAAGATCTCTTCAAGGTGGTACCGGCGCTCAAAAACAAGATTATGGAGATGAAACAATAGCCATGAAGAGAGTAGGCGTTTTTGTCTGTCATTGTGGCCGGAACATCAGTGCCACCGTAGACATTGAAAAGGTGCTGAGAGAGATAAGCAAGCATCCAGGAGTTGCGCATTGCGAAGATTATAAGTATATGTGTTCTGATCCCGGTCAGATAATGATAAGGGAAAAGCTGAAAGAGAACAACCTCGACAGTATTGTGGTGGCATCGTGTAGCCCGTTACTCCATGAGGTTACGTTCCGACGTGCCGTGCAGGAGGCAGGGCTGAATCCCTATTTGCTGGAAATGGCGAACATCCGAGAACAATGTAGCTGGATCCACACGGATACTGACGATGCTACTGAGAAGGCGATCGAGATCATCAAGGCCACGGTCGAGAAAGCAAAGTACAATGATGCCCTGGTGCCGGCCAAGATCCCGGTTAATCCGCGGGCATTAGTGCTCGGTGGAGGCATTGCCGGGATACAGGCTGCGTTGGACATTGCTAATTCCGGATATGAAGTAGTGCTGGTCGAGCGCACTCCCTCAGTAGGCGGACACATGGCGCAACTCTCCGAGACTTTTCCGACCTTGGATTGCTCACAGTGCATACTTACGCCTAAGATGGTCGATATTGGTCATCAGGAGAAGGTGAAGCTCTACACGTATGCTGAACTAGAGGAGGTGTCGGGTTCGGTCGGCAACTTCCGGGTTAAGATACGGAGAAAGGCGTCATATGTTGACAACGTAAAATGCAATGGCTGTGCAGATTGTGAGCCGGCATGCCCGGTTTTAATGGAGAATGAATTCGACGCGCATATGTCGCAGCGGAAAGCGATTTATCGTCCGTTTCCTCAGGCAGTCCCCAATGTCTATACGATCGACAAAAGAGGAACGCCGCCATGCCGCGTGGCTTGTCCCGCGGGTGTTAATGTGCAAGGCTACGTTGCGCTTGCTTCCCAGGGTAAGTTCAAGGAAGCGCTTGCCCTGGAAAGAGAAGAAAACCCATTTGCTTCAGTTTGTGGCCGTGTTTGCACCCATCTATGTGAGAGTGAGTGTAAGAGAGGCGAATTCGGAGATGCCGTTTCCATTCGTACAATAAAGCGCTTCATTGCTGATCACGAAGAACAGTTGCCCGAGCATGAGTTGCCCGAGTCAAAGAAGAACAAGATTGCCATCATTGGTTCGGGCCCGTCAGGTCTCAGTTGTGCATACGTTCTCGCCAAACAGGGATACAAGCCAACTGTTTTTGAGTCATTGCCGGTCATCGGCGGGATGTTGGTTGCCGGGATTCCTGAGTTCAGGCTGCCCAGAGAGAGGCTCAAGCAAGATATCGACTACATAAAGTCGTGGGGCGTGGACATAGAGACGGACCGCAAGATAGATGATCCTGAAGGCCTGCTCAAGGAGGGTTTTGACGCGGTGTATATAAGCAGTGGAGCTCATATCGAGCGCAAGCTATCGGTTGATGGTGAAGACCTGAAGGGTGTATTTTATGGTATCGACTTCCTGCGCCGGGTGAATCTTGGTGAAAAGCTGGAGATCGGTGCGAGAGTGTCCGTGATTGGCGGTGGTAACTCGGCGATCGATGCGGCGCGTACCGCATTACGGTCGGGTGCCGAAGAGGTGACTATAGTCTACCGGCGTTCGCTTAAAGAGATGCCCGCGGATAAAGATGAGATCGAAGAGGCAATAAAGGAAAAGATTAAGATTAGATTCCTGGCAACGCCCACCGCGTTCATTTGCGGAAATGGTGCGTTGAAGGAAATGCGGTGCATCAAAATGAAGCTGGGATTGCCTGATGATTCAGGACGTCGGCGACCTGAACCGATTCCAGGATCCGAATTCACAATACCGGTCGATACAGTAGTAGTAACCATCGGGCAGTCTCCTGATACTTCATACCTGCCAAAAGATACAAAGCTCAAGACCAGCAAATGGGGCAGTTTTGTCGTCGATGATGTGACAAAGCAAACCTCGGTGCCCGGAATTTTTGCGGGTGGTGATGCAGTGCGCGGACCAGACACCGTGATCTGGGCAATCGCGGATGGTAAGGAAGCCGCGGTTTCTATCGATCGCTTCATACGTGGTTCTGATATGAACGAGAACCGGACAAAACCCCAGGCGGTCGAAAGGATAATTCTGCCGCGTATCATTAAGGATAACACGCGGCAGCAGGCACGTACCCTTTCGGCGGAAGAACGAGCTGGCAATTTTGAAGAAGTGAACCGCGGGCTCAGCGAGGAACAGGTGAAGGCTGAAGCCTTGAGGTGTTTTTCTTGTGGTGGTTGTATTGAGTGCCGGGAGTGTGAGAAGGCCTGCGGCCAGGATGCAATAAAGTTCGAGAAGCAGGACGAAGTGGTGGAGGAAGAGGTCGGTGCGATAGTCGTCGCCACGGGGTATGAACTGTATCCCATAGATAAAATCCGAGAGTATGGTGCCGGTAAGTATGAGGACGTGATCGACGGGCTTCAGTTTGAGCGCTTGCTTTCGGCATCCGGACCAACGCAAGGTGAGATACGAAGGCCATCCGATAAGAAGGTACCGAAAAGAATTGCCTTCATCTGTTGTGTTGGTTCGCGCGACCCGGAACATCATCTACCATACTGTTCAAAGATATGCTGTATGTACAATACAAAACATGCCTTGCTCTATAAGGAAAGGGTACCCGACGGTGAAGCAATCATTTTCTCGATCGATATCAGGACTGCGGGTAAAGACTACGAAGAGTTCTTCATGCGAGCAAAGGAAGATGAGAACGTGGTTTACATTCGTGGTAAGCCATCGCGCGTCTTGAAAGAAGGTGATGGTTTGGTGGTGTGGACTACTGACACGCTGACCGGTCGACCACTCAAGGTCAAGTGTGATATGGTTGTGCTATCAATGGCGGTTGTGCCATCTGTCGAGACGTTCGAACTCGCCAAGAAATTGAGAATACAGACCAATATCCATGGCTTCTTCAACGAAGCACATCCCAAGCTGCGTCCGGTCGAATCGCTGGTCCCCGGATTCTTTTTGGCTGGTTGTGCTCAGGCGCCAAAGGACATTCCAGAGACTGTTGCTCAAGCGTCGGCAGCTGCCTCCAAGGCGCTGGAGATGTTCTCGAAGAAAGAATTGACGGCTGAGCCGATGGTCGTGGCGATCGATGAGGAAATGTGCAGTGGTTGCAAATTGTGCGTTGTCACTTGTCCTTATGAGGCGCGGGAATTCGATGAGGAAAAGAATATTGTGCGAATAAATGAAGCATTGTGCATGGGATGCGGTTCTTGCGTAGCAGCCTGTCCGAGCGGAGCCTCGCAACAGAAGAATCTGGTTGAGAAACAAATGGCAAAAATGGTGGAGGTAATCCTTGGCGAGTAAGAAGAATGTGGTAGTCCAAATAAACCCCGAGATCAGGGAGGCCCTTTTAGAGATGGGGGCAGTTGATGCGTACAAGTGCTATCAATGTGGCAAGTGCGCCAGCGTGTGCCCTTGGTTTCAGGTCGGAACATATGAATTCCTCGTCTTCAGATTTCCTCTGGAAACAGTACTTGGCTTGATCGCTAGCAGTGAAGAAAAAGAAGAACTGGCAAAGGAAGTCGACAAGATTTACCGGTGTGTGGGATGTGAGGCATGTGTTGAACAGTGTCCCTTGGGGGTTAAGATACCTGATATCCTCAGATCGGCGCGCAGGATATTGGTCGATTTCGGTTCATACCCTGAGACACTCAAGTCAGTGGTACAGAAGATTCGTAATGTCGGTAATCCGCTGGGCGAGCCACGCGAAAACCGTGGTGATTGGGCCAAGGATCTGAACGTCAACGCGTATTCTTCGGATATGGAATTGCTCTATTTCCCATGTTGCGTACCGGCATATGATGCCCGCATACAGAAAGTGGCGAAGTCGACAGCACTCATACTACAGAAGAGCGGGATCTCATTCGGTATTCTGGGGGATAAAGAGAGTTGTTGCGGCGAGGCGATACGAAGGGCTGGTGCTGAAAACGTGTTTACAGAAACCGCGCGGTCAAACATTAAGGTCTTCGAGGAAGCTGGGGTTAGGCAGGTTTTAGTGAGTTCTCCTCACTGCTATGTGACATTCAAGAATGAGTATCCTGATTTGGGTGCACGTTTCGAGTCATTACATACTACACAATACTTATGGCAGCTGATTGATGCGGGAAGGATACGACCAGACAAGGAGTTCAAGAAAAAGGTTGTCTATCACGACCCGTGTACACTTGGCCGTCAAAGCGGTATATACGAGGAACCACGTAATATTCTCAAGAGTATCCCGGGTTTGGAATTGCTGGAAGTTGAGGAGTTTTCACGCAACCTGAGTGTGTGCTGTGGTGCCGGTAGCGGCGGTCTCTGGATCGACTGGCCAGTGGGTGAGCGCATGGCCGACATACGTATCAAACAGTTGGTTGATACTGGTGCCGAGGTCATTGTGGTTGCTTGTCCTTACTGCTTGCAGATGTTTGAAGAGACCGTGAAATCAATGAACCTGGATATCCCGGTGATGGACGTCACCGAAATTCTGTGTGAGGCACTCGGTGAATAGCATTGAACATTCAGCCAGGAAGTAGTGTTAGGTTGAACGCAGGTTTGTAGCATTTCCTTCAAACAATCAATCGTGCCATGTTATTGATGCAAAACCAAAAATTTAAAAGATGAAACTGAAATCGTTAGTGAAACACCTGCCGGCCGAAGGCGAGCTAGCCAAGAAGCCAAGGCCGTATTTGAATCATTCGGTTGAGTTGAAGAAGGTCTTCACGCCCGAAGAACGAGCCGGAATGTTGGACAGCGTGGGTTTGAATGTTTTCTTTTTCCCATCGGAAATGATTACTGGATGTGATTTGTTATCGGATTCTGGAGTTACGACAATGACGAGTGAACAATGGGCTGCCCTGCATTTGGGTGATGAGGCCTATGGTTCGAACCGGGGATACTTCATGTTGAGAGACCGGATATGCGACACCTTCGGCGATGTTTTTTTCAGTGAGCCTGGTGTGGGCGAGCCCAATGCCTTTATCTTTCATCAGGGCCGGGCAGCTGAGGATGCCTTGTTCACACAACTGGGTAAGCTCGGGAGTAGGCTGATCATTCCGAGCAACGGCCATTTTGATACGACGGGTGCGAATATCGAGGCGAACAAAATGCAGGCCGTTAATTTGTTTTCTGCTGAATTACACGATACAGAATCTGATGTGAACTTCAAGGGTAACATGAATCTACAGAAACTGAAGGAGTTGTTGGAAAAGTCGAGTGACAAGATACCCTTGACCTATTTGACAATAACCAATAACACGGCTGGTGGTCAGCCGGTATCCATGGCAAATATCAGAGAAGTAGCACAAATCACTCATCGATACGATATCCCGTTATTCTTTGATGCCTGTCGGTTTGCCGAGAATGCCTGGTTCATAAAGCAGTTCGAGTCTGGGTATAAGGATAAGAACATAAAATCAATTGTGCATGAGATGTTTTCCTACGTCGATGGATTTACGATAAGTTACAAAAAAGACGGTCTAGTAAACATGGGTGGTGGTCTCTTCCTGAGGGCCGATGGTATGTTTGTGAAGAAGTATCCTGATATGCCAGGTGTGATTCTTGGCCATCAGATAATAAAGGAGGGTCATCCTACGTATGGTGGACTTTCCGGACGCGATATCATGGCGCTCGTGGTCGGGTTGAGCGTGGTTACCCGTGAAGAATATCTGACTTTTCGTATAAACCAGGTTCGTGAATTTGGAGAAGAGATGCATGGTCAAGGGATCCCTGTGTTGAGACCAGTGGGTGGCCATGCTGTCTACGTTGATGTGAACCAGTTCTTCGGCGATACGTCAATGAAGCCGGAGGATTTTGGTGGTGTCGCCTTATGTGCTGTTTTACTCGCCGCTTACGGCCACCGGGCTTGTGAACTCGGCTATTTTTCGTTTGGGTACTACGATGAAAGGAAACGACAAGAGGTTCTGCCTGATGTCAATTTCGTGCGTTTTGCCGTACCCCGACTTCGCTACGAGAAGCAGGATTTGCAGTCGGTCGTTGCCGCGATGAGGGCCTTGCACGAATACCGGCACGATATTCCTGGCGTCGAAGTAACATACGGTCGCAACTTACCCTTACGACATTTCAAGGCGCGCTTTGAGTTCAAGAAATAGGGTGTCTAGCTGTTTCGGAGGCGAGATGCCTGGATCTCTGAAAGATTCAGAGATTTGCGACTACAGAGATAGAAAAGAGATTGTGAAGAAAGGTTCTCGGGCAGATAGATGAGTGAGGATTTTGAGAAATACTGGTTAGGAAAATTCTCTCGCAGCATAGAGGATGTTGCCGGCAAGGTGATTAGAGATAAGATAATGGCCGGAAGTGATGCTTTCTCGGACAGCTCAGACAGGTGTGCAGTCATACAGTGGTCGAAAAAAGCCATGGAAGAGTTGGATAGGGTCATTGATACAGAACAGCGAATTGAGATTATGACTCGCTGTGCTTGTCAGTATCCGAAATCCGAATTAGAGGAGATTAGAAAGAAGTACGAAGAGACTCGCAGTGTGGAGCTCGCCCACGAGATGCTGCAACAGCAGTTCGTTTCTTTTTTGAAAGATACTCTGGAGCTGGATACAGATTTGACTAAT
>DAOVAN010000106.1 GCA_030671005.1 Caldifarciminota bacterium | reverse complement strand
TGCACTTGTCAAAAAAGAGAACGGTGGTCAGTTTACCATCCCAATCGATCAACGATGTTTCAATCATCGCTCTTATCATGTTTTGCCCTCACGAATTTTGCCCACGCCAAATCTTCCCAAATTTGAATTTGGCTGAAGATTCGAGTGTCCCGAGTAAGACAATAGGGGAAATCTTGATTTGAAAAGAAATTTGAGTGTCCCGCTGTAAATCTCGAGGAAACGAGAGGATTTCTTGATGTAGGGAAATCTATGATGTGGTCGTAAAATTCAGTGTCCCGCACTTGCGTTAGATAGTGCGGGGAAATTGCCTTATTCATTGTTCCCAATTGCCTCTATTTCTTCCATTATCGCCTCAACCAATTTCGGTATACTTGCCTGTACCTTCTCAGTACACTCTTCGCTGAATGAGGTGTTGTCCGCAATCTCAACCGCATAAATTTCTGTTTGTTCAGGCATCTTGAGGTTGAATTTCTTACCGAAGGCGAGAGCGGATACAAAATTGATGCCGTGGGATGAAAATGATGAACCGGTGTCTTGCAATGATGAGGGTTTAATTTTATATATATCACCTGGCTTTCCCTTTTCGGTCTTTATCGAATCAACAAATATTACTCTATCGTAGCCGACAATCTCATCGAGGATCGCAACACCGTCGATGCTTCCCCATTTGATATCGATGTTTGGTTTTTGGACCTTCTTGGCTAGTTCTTCAGCAGCTTTGATGCCGACAGCATCATCACAACGATATGGGTTACCGACGCCATAAACGAGTACTTTCTTCATTACTACACAAGCACTAGCAACATAAGGTACGGATTGGGCCAGCATGACACGTGCCCCACCAGCATTTCATAGAAAAGCCGATGCACTCCCTTCGTCAACTGGTATCTGCTAGATTATTCTAGAATGTTTTTATTGATCTTAACAGCTTCTGGCTACCGTCGTAGATACTGATCTCAAGCGGGGTCCGGCCGTTAACCGTATGGGTAGCACATGCTAGGCAAGGGTCATACGCGCGAAATGCCATTTCAACCATGTTCAGCAATCCATCGTCAACTTTGTTGCCTTTTATCAAGCCACGAGCTGCTTTCTCGATCGACATATTGATCGCTGCCGAATTGTTCACCGTCGCTACGATCAAATTGGCTTTTGTCAGTCTGCCTCTTTCGTCGGTTTCATAGTGGTGGAACAATGTTCCTCTTGGGGCTTCGATTACGCCAAGTCCCTTTTTCGGTGTCTGAAAATCCATGTTTCGGATATTGGGATCTAGAATCTCCGGATCATTTATCAGTTCCACCATTCTTTCTGCGGCTTGCATTGCCTCAATCAGCCGAGCCCAGTGGGTAGCAAGCGTTCTGTGTACTGGTTTGCCACCGAGAGTCTCATAGTACCGCTCATAGTGCTCTTGGGCTAAAGGTGTTGCCATGCCGTCCGATACATTCAATCTAGCTAATGGTGCTACGCGGTAGACGCCACTGTCCTTGCCGTCGACAAAGCCCTTCCATCCTACGTTCTTCAAATACGGGAACTTTATGTATGTCCAGGATTCAACGCCTTCGGCAATGTGGTCTAAGTACTCCTGAGCCTTGAACTTAGCGAATTCTTTGCCTTCCTGATCAACAACACGTATCCAGCCGTCGTAGAAGCTTACTTTGTTATTATCATCGACCAGACCCATGTAGTAGGTTTTGTGCGTGTATATGTCGCTCAGAATCAGATCGACGTACGTCTTGTTTTTCAGGACTATATCATCAAAGGCTTGGAGACTGAATTTGGCGAATTCGACAGAATCCTCAGCCGTTTTTTTGAATTCGGCTTGCAATTCTGTAGTCATGGGTTTGGAAACACCACCCGGGAGACAGTGCACAGGGTGCACGACACGGCCACCCATGGTTTGAATAATGTTTCTCGTACGCTTTCGGATGTCAATTACCTTCTTGCCAATTTCAAGACCAACCTTGCCGATTACGCCAACGATATTGCGCTCTGCCTTTGGTGCAGCCGGTCCAACAATAAAATCAGGACCACCAAGAAAATAGAAGTGAAGATTATGGTCTTCAAACATGAATGCATTATAAACAAATTCGCGGATTTTCTTTGCCGCAGGTGGTGGCTCGACGCCATACAGATCGTCTAGCGTTTTACCCGAGCACGTATGATGGGTCGTCGGACATACGCCGCATATCGTTTCCGTAATGCGCGGCATCTCTTCGGCGAGACGGCCGACTGCGAAGCGTTCATATCCTCTTAGTTCCGGAACCTGAAGGCAAGCGTGTGCGACGTCGCCTTTGTCATCTAGGAAAATGTCAATTTTGCCGTGTCCTTCTAAACGGGTGATTGGATCAATGGTAATTTCTTTGTACATGCTATACCCCCTGCTTTCTGTTGATAATTGAGCTCGGCAATGAATACATGTAGAATAAACCGATGGGGTCGATGATCGATTGGGCTATCTTCTCAATTTCTGCCTCGTCTTCGACGTCAATAATTGAGGCTAGTCCCGAAAGAAATCGCGCACCCATGTCCTTCACTTCTCTAGTTGGTCCGAAGCAACCACGACACGGCATGTTGGCGTTTATGCAGCGTTCACCACAGCCGCCCCGGGTAGCCGGTCCCATGCAAATAATGCCCTCAGCCAGAAAACACTTTTCTGGGTCGGCCTTCACTTCCGAAATTCGCTTAATATCTTTGATTGCTAATTTGTCTGGTTTTGATTTGTTTCTCTCGCAGGTTTCGCACAATGCCTTTTCTGATGTGAGTACAGCACCCTTTGGTGGTAATTTGCCTTCCAATATAGCGTTGATCGCGTTCATGATTAGGTCGGGAGGTGGAGCGCAACCGGGTAGATAGTAGTCAACGTCTATGGTCTGGTCCAGGGTTTGCACCGAATCGTATATCTCGGGCAGTTTAAGCTTACCGTACTTCGTTTCGGTCACGGTCTGTGGATAAATGCCCTTAGGATTTACTGTGGAAGCTGTGTTCTTGTAGGCAGTTTCAAAAATCTCTTTACGATTTGCAACATTAGCTAGGCCGGGAATGCCACCAAGGTGAGCGCATGTACCATATGCTACCACAAGCTGCGATTTCTGCCGCAGTAATTTGGCAATGTGTTCTTGTTCTTCCGTGCGAATTGCACCATTAATAAAACTGACCGCAAGCGCTTTGTCTGGTAAGGCCTCGACATCAGAATATTTGAAGTCCATGGCAACCGGGAAGAGTTTAAATTCCACCGCGTCGACAACTTTAAGTAAATCCTCGGCGAGATCAACGATAGATTCCTCGCAGCCACCACAGGAGGCACACCAGTAAAATGCGACTAATGGCTTAGCCATTTATTTCCTCCTTTCTGAACCAACGAATTGTGACAGACTGATAATTATACAAATTTTCTGATTTTTTTCAACATCTTTGATATAATCCATACAACTCTTCAGGTATTTAGGATGTTTAGGCAATTTAGGTATTTGCCCGTTCACCTGTTCATCTCCTGTACTATTTCAACAAATTTGTGAGCTTCATCCTTACCGATCCATTCCAGCCGCACCATATCTTTGTCCATTCCCAGTGAATCCAGATGCAATTTTAGAATCTGCTCGCGGGCTTTGGCCCTGAAATTGCCGCGTGCGTAGTGGCAGCCGTCAGGGTAGCAGCCGCCTATGAGAACACCCTTAGCGCCTTTTTGCAGCGCAAGCATGATATGCGAGGGATCGACTGCTCCTGTGCAAGGGACGCGTACGATTTTGACGTTTTCCGGGTACTTCAATTTGTCGTGCGCAACGCGTTCCGTTGCGTTGTATGCTGACCACCTGCACATGATGGCGAGTACATCACCCTTCTTGACGAGGGAACGGACCTGCTCATAGAGCCCTGAGTGGTTCCAGCCCTCCAGTTGGCTCGCATATGATGGACACGTGATAGCACAGATCCCGCATCCCATACATAGTTCCTCATTGATTTTAATCTTGTCATCCACTACCGAGATCGCATTGTATGGGCACGTTCCGATGCACATCCTGCAGACACTACACTGGTCCTCATCAACTACTGCTTGCGGAATTTTAGTTTCAATCTTGTCTCGGCTGAGAAGGTCGAGCGTCGAAAAGGAAGCCTTACGCGCGTCGACTAGTGTTTCGGCAACACCGCTTGGAAATGTTGCGGCGCCGGCCGTGAAAATCCCGCGCGGAAGCTCATAATTGCCGAGCCCGGCGTTTTCAAATAGTACCGGGAAATCTCCATTCAGTTTGATATTGAATTGATCAAATGTTGCTGCATCGGCAACAAATCCAGAACTCAAAACCACGGTATCGACCTCGATTTCAAGCAATTCATTTGTGAAGAGGTCTTCGGTTTTGACTACAAGGTTGCCGTTTCGTCTATTGATTTCAGATGGCTTGCCTTTGATAAATGATACGCCTTTTTCGCGCAGCGTGTTATAGAGGTACTCGAATGTACCATAACTGCGCATGTCCATGGCAATGATATAGACTTCGGCACCCGGGAAGCGGTCCTTGACCAGTTTTGCTTCTTTCAATCCCAGTAGACAGCAAATTTTCGAACAGTAGGGGAGATGCTTGGAGTCGCGCGAACCGGCGCAGTATACGATCGCGACCTTGTTCGGCTGCAGCGCTCCGGACGCTATGGCTCGCTCAAATTCGAGTGTTTTCATGACACCATCTAGCCGGGCGTAGCCGTATTCTTGGACCTTGCTCACGTCGTACCAATTCAGCCCGGTTGCTACGACAATGGCACCGCTTTCGATATCGGTTTCCTTTATCGTTTGTTCCAAATCGATTTTGCCCGGGCATACCTTAACACATTCGCCGCATTTCGTGCACGCCTCAAAGTCAATTGCATACATATCGGGAAAGGTTGGCACGTAGTAGATAGCCTTTCGCTTCTTTCCATCGTCGTTTATCTCCACCGGACAGACGTCAACGCACTTACCGCAATTGATACACTGGACTACCCCACGCGGATTCGTCTTCAATTTGATCTTATAGTCACCCACGCGCCCCTTGACGTCCGTTACTTCGGTATTGAAGAGCTGAGCTACGTTATCATACGCCTGCAATTTGTTTATCAGCGGCATGAGGGTGTGACTGTATGGTGTGCCTTCTGGGTACAGCCTGTCGAGTTTAGCAACAGTTCCGCCGAGAAACGGCGTTTTCTCGATGAGTTTCACAGACAGCCCATTCTTGCTCAATTGTGTAGCTACCTCGATGCCGGCTATGCCACCGCCAATGACCAGGGCGCTCTTGTTCTTGATGTCGAAGACTTTTGTTTTGACAGATGGGGTTTGCTTCATCTTTTCAACTGCGGCAACGATTAACCCTTTCGCCTTTTCTAGCGAGTGATTGACCAGTGTTACGTGCTCAAGCAGGTTCACGAATTCTGCGTTCGTGTTAGGGAAAATTCCTTCGAGCAAATTCGGGCTGCAGCCTGCGATCACTACTTTTTCGTCAGCACCGATTTCGGGTTTCAGTTTACACAGGTTATCGTATTGTTCGATCTTTACGTCAGGTCCAAGATTCAGCTCTGGGAACTTTATCAAGCCATGGCAATTGCAAGTTAGTATTCTCATAAGACTCCTCTTTGACTCACCCTGCGATTTTTTCCATTATGGCATTCGGTTTTATGCGGTTAAACCTTAAACCGACCGCGTTGCTGTCGAAACCGAAGCTCAAACCAAGAAGCTGAGGGTAGTAGAGTACGGGA
>DAOVAN010000157.1 GCA_030671005.1 Caldifarciminota bacterium | reverse complement strand
AGTCAGGGCGACACGTAATACTCGCGAGTTTATCGGCTGGAATCGCAACCCGAGCCTGAAGGTATAAGGAAGTGGGTCAGATGCGCCACTTTCCGTATAGCTTATGTCTGGTCCCATATTCTGTAATGCGCCAGCTAGCGTGAGCCAAGAGAATGGTTTGTAAATGGTTCCAATATCGAACGCATAGGTAATGCCGATTCCTCCGCTCTGAATACCGAGTTCCGGCATTCTGCCCCATACCCAGGGTGGGACAAGGTATGAGTACACGAGCTTCCAACCTACACCAAGGCCAAGATTGGGCTTGAGCCTGAATCCATAATTGAGCCCAACCGAGATGTCGAATGTAGTATACGTGCCGAGATAGATACCTTCAAAATTGCGCACTTCAGTAGGACCAGTTGTGAGATATATTATGTTCAGCCCGAATGTGCCAACCTTATAGGCTTTTGTGACACCTAAATACTCATAGTACATATCTGACTGAAGACCGGGTAGCCATGGAGCGTGCTGTAAAGAAATAACAGTGCGATCCATGAAAGCGAGCCCAGCCTGGTTGTAATAACATGCAGTAGCGTCATCAGCCACTGCAGAGAATGCACCACTCAGTGCGGTTGCTCTCGCTCCTGGCCAAATCAGGAGGAATACCGCACCAGGACGCTGTCCAGCACCACTAACGAGTGCTGAAAGCAAGATAAGGATAAGAAGAACCTTACGCATACAAAACCTCCAAACTTTAACATATCATTATATAGATATGTCTCATAATGTCAAGCGATCTGACTCAGCCTAAGACAAACTGATATAAAACCCGCAGAATGGGGCATGTTCTTTAGAATCACAAACATAGTGTGCCTATTCAAATGACCTGGATTATTGACCTGAGATTGATAGCTCTTTCAAAACAATGCTTTTCGGGCCCAGATATTGACCCTCGAATACGCTATCATTCGTGAAGTGTATATGCTTTAGGGCATCGAAAATATTTCCCCCCACCGAGCCTCCCTTGATAGGGGTTTTCTTACCATTCAACACATGATAGCCGAATCTTATTTCGGCAACAAGATCACCGGTAATTGGGTCGGGTGATAAATCGGAGAATTGGATGATCTCATAGTAATCGTTGGGATCGAATGCCGACTTGATGATGGGCGCGATGACAAGGTTCTTGAAGTCACCGGTCGGTTCGACCCCGAGATAATCAGCAAAGCGTTTAGTTGTCCAATACTTACTAAAAACGCCCGCGTCAATGATCGTATGTTCTTGTCCTGGTATTCCATCATCATCGAATGGATCCGTATAGATACCGTAGGGAAGGATTCCGCTGCTCCTCATGGTAAGTGAATTGGTGGCTTCATCAATGATTTTCTCGTTCAATGTGAAGCGGCTTATGGCCCGGTCTTTGGCCCGTCCAGAGCTGTGAAAGATTATGGGGCTGAGTAATTCGTAAATGTCAGTTGCGGGAAAGGCAACGGTTGCGGTGCCACTCTTGGGGACTTGGACATTGAGCATGTCGCGTGTGTACTCTTTGTATTCTCTCAGACGGCGCTCCAAACAGAGGTCATCGATACTCCTTCTTTCGATCTGGAAGTTCAATTCCTGCTCCTCTTTCGCCTTATGACCGATGAGTGTGATGTCAATTTCGATGAATCCTTTTTTCTTACAAGCCTCAATGCCAGTTGAGGTGATTAGTGTAACCTCTGATTTTGTCAGGTAGAGCTCGGCACTGGAGAGATAGACGTGGCTATCATTGCTGTTCTTACATATCGTATCGGCCAGCCGCTCGCCGATCTCTTCAGGCTTAGATAACCTGGGGTCAAAGACCTGCACATCAGAAACACGTGTTGAATCCAAGAGGCTGTAATGCCTGTTCTTGACTAGCGTGCACGCTAGTTTTGCTTGTTCCAGGAAATGTTTCAGATCGGTTGTAGGCTTATACACAAAGGTGTACTCACCGCGTAGTTTATCACTCCCTGATTTGTGGTCTGCATATACCGTAATCTCATAGTAATGGCTTTCAACGGTGCGTTTTGATTCAACGCCATTCTTCAATAGGTATAACTGATTTTCATTAGAATGGACCTCGATTATTTTGTGATCATCGAATCCATATTCATCGATTTTTTGCTGAATCTTTTTTATCATCCCAGGCGCACCCGCGTTCGGATGTGCGGACCTCCACTGGAGACAGGAACATATTCTTTGTATCCCTTGCCGCACAGGCCCGCATCAACCTTGAAATCATTTCCAACTATTGTGATATTCTTCAATAGGTCAGGCACGAAGCCTGTTATGCCAAGCGGTGAAAATATCCGATCAGTTACCTTACCGTTTTTTATTTCTTTCCCATATAGAACCAGGACTTGTATTCCCCATCCCTTGGGGTCCTCCATGCCACTGAGTCCCTTTATCAAATAAACGCCGTTATCCACCGAAGCAATGATTTCTTCAGGGGTCGATGTTCCTGATTTGAAAAAAGTGTTAGACATCCTGGTGTACACTTTTCTCTCAAATGATTCCCGGCGTCCGTTTGCGGTTGCCGGTAGTTTCAATACCGAGCTCGCGTAGTTGTTCGTTAGCCCTTGGACGAATTTGCCATCTCTGATAATATACGTTGGTCGAGCGAGACGTCCTTCATCGTCAATGAAATACGACCCATAACCTCCAGGCAGCGTCGGGTCATCTATGATATTGACTAAGGGTGATGCAATCTGTTTACCCATGTAGTCTCTTGAACGGGCACGGTCTTTAAGGTACATATCTGTTTCTACCCCGTGACCAAACGCCTCATGAGCGATGAGGCCGGCGATTTCTGGTGTCGCGACAACATCATAGAACTTCGGTTCAATATTCTCTGCTTGCAACAACTTATTCGCGGTTTCGATAAGCTCGGCTATGTCGCTTTCTGGTGTTTCTATCAATTCGAGGCCACCTGTTCCACTGGTCGAAAGATAGTTGTACTTGACGTCCTTCCCGTCAGAGACAAAGGCCGTAAGGTAATGAGAGATACGTCGAATATCTTCACATATTGTTCCCTTACGACTGATGAATATTTTGTCATTCCGCTCTTCTGAATAGCTGATCGAGCAGTTGACAACATTCTTGCCGGCCAGAATTGTTGCGCGTGTTTTTCTAAAGACATCGATCTTTTCTTTCAGGGACATGGTGTCGGGGCTGATTTTTTCTTCGGTTCGATATGACTTTTCCTCCAATGCCGGAACCGATATCTCGTGTTTAACCTTTCTCGAAGAAACACTTGCTATTGAATTGCGGCAAAAGCGTGCAAGGGCATCTTTCTCGAGTATGTCGGATGCAAATTCTTCAAAATACTCGCCGTTGAATATCGACAACACAAAACCCATGTTGCTTGGGGTAGAGGCGAGTCTTTCATCTTTCTTGTCCAGGCTAATCTCGATACCGCAGTTGCTGAATAAGGTCGCGGTTACATAGGGAAACTTCTTCTCGGCAGTGCCGACAATGTCTTTCAAGAGCGTAATGGAGCCTTTATCCATTCCGTATTATAGTCAGATTCTGCCTGTGGTCAACGAGAAAGGAGTCGAAGGGTCACAAAGTCACAGAGACAAAGGGTCGAAAAAACACAGAGTCAAAGAGTCAAAAAGTCACAGGGTCT
>DAOVAN010000127.1 GCA_030671005.1 Caldifarciminota bacterium | reverse complement strand
TCAGAATATCTACTTCTCTTATAACCTGGGTGTTCTCTTCGCTCAGATGGGGATGCGAGACAGTGCGTATCACTATCTGTCAAGAATCGATGTAGAGGATCCTGGTATGATGGTGCAGATAGGTTCGGTTCTTGCCAATACCGGATTGTTCGAACAAGCCATTGAATATTTCCAGCGGGCAATTGGCACAAATCCGAGATATTCTCAGGCTTATTCATCGTTGGTAATGACTTACCTGGCAATGAATGACGAAAGGTCAGCGGTTAACGTCTTAGAAAATTGGCTGTCGGTAAATCCGAGAGACAGTAATGCCCGCAATATGCTCAGGGAGCTGAGAGATCAATAACTAAAACCTGTGCGTGAATAGTACCCAGACAGCAGGACGGTTATGGCAAAGGCAGTAGTATTATACTCAGGTGGTCTTGATTCGTCACTTGCACTCGATATTGTTAAAGAATGGGGTGCAACGGTTTTCCCCCTCCACATAGCGCATAAGCTACTCTCCGGACAGAGGCTGCCAATGGTTCCGGATCTGAAAATTGTGGATGTCACCGAGGAATTCGCTCAGATTGTACAAGAACCCGAATATGGTTACGGAAAGAATCTTAACCCGTGCATTGATTGCAGAATTGTGATGTTAAAGAAGGCAAAAGAATACATGGAGGAAGTGAAGGCAGATTTTGTAGTCACGGGTGAAGTTTTGGATCAACGCCAGATGTCACAGCGACTGGACACCCTGATGCTTATTGAAAAGAAAGCCGGGCTCGAAGGTATGGTTGTCCGGCCATTGTGTGGAGCGTTGCTGCCGCCTACAATACCCGAGAAGAAGGGATTAGTAAGCCATAAGGATTTGCTGAAAATAAAGGGGCGGTCTCGCAGACTCTCTCTCGAGATTGCCAAGAACAGGAACATAACCGAGTTCCTATCACCCAGTGGTGGTTGTCTGTTGACCGACCCGGGGTTTTGCCGCAGGCTTGCTGATGTCCTGAGATTTCAGGAGACGCTCGGCGCGGTTGACATAGAACTATTGAAGATTGGACGTCATTTCAGAATTGCGCCGAATGCAAAACTGATCGTCGGACGCAATAAAGACGAAAACAAGAGGATTGAAGAGATGGCGGACAATTCCGATATTTTCTTCTACGTGCCGGACACAGGCAGCCCTAATGCAATACTCCTGGGTGACAAGAAGTATACTAAGGTCGCCGCGGCCATTACCGCTCGATACAGTGACAAAAAGAAAGAACCCAAGGTTGAGGTCTATTTCAAGCATAGGGGCAAAGAAGAGAAAATTAAAGTTAAACCAATCGATGATGAAGAATTGAGTAAGTGGAGAATATGATGATGGATAAATTATGGGCACCTTGGCGCGTCGAGTACATTCGTAATCCGGGCACCGGTTGTTTTTTCTGCGAGGGTTTGAGATCAAAGGATGAAAAGAAGGTTCTGATCATTGAACGTCAGGATAAGGCATTTACAATCATGAACCGGTTTCCATACAACAACGGCCATCTCATGATTGCACCAATTCGACATGTTGGTCAGATTGAGCAGTTAGACGACGGCGAAGTATTAAGTATTAACCACCTCATCCGGAGAGTCATTAAGGCACTCGATTATGCCATGAAGCCTCAAGGATATAATATCGGTGTGAACCAGGGTAGGGTAGCAGGGGCTGGTGTTGTTGATCATGTTCATTTTCACCTGGTGCCGAGGTGGCAGGGCGACACGAATTTCATGCCGCTAGTGTCAGAAACCAAGGTAATATCAGAGGCGCTACTCAAGACCTACGAGAAGATAAGAGAAGGTTTGACCCGGTTGGATGGTCTGCAGCTGCGTTAGCATTTCACTGATTTCATGCATGTGAAAAAACAATAATATGTGTGGTATCATAGGTATTGTAGGTCAAGAAAAAGCAATAGACAGGATATATCCGGGACTCCTTGCATTGCAGCATCGTGGTCAGGACGCTGCAGGTGCAGTTACGTTTGAACACGGTTTTCAATTGAAAAAGGGGAATGGGTTGGTGCTCAATGTCTTCAACCCGAAGAATATCGAGCGGCTCACCGGGAATATCGGCATAGGGCATGTTCGCTATCCAACTGTGGGTGCTGGGTCGGCTGAGGATGCTCAACCTTTTATCATTACTGCACCCTATGGAATCGCCCTTGCGCACAACGGTAATCTTGTAAACTTTTTTGATCTCAAGAAGACCTTGATCGAGAATGATCTGCGTTACTTGAATTCGAACTGTGATGCCGAAGTTATGCTCAACCTGCTCTCGGTCGAACTCAATAAGATGAATCCGAAGAGATTGACTCCAGAAAAAGTATTTACCGCGTTGGGTAAGGTATACAAGCGGCTGATCGGAAGCTATGCTGTGGTATCGATAATTGCGAATAGAGGATTCTTGGCATTCCGTGACAAGAATGGTATCAAGCCGCTGGTATTCGGAAGGAATGGTTCGACCTATTGCTTTGCATCCGAGAGTGTTGCGTTGGATTTGTTAGGCTACAATGAAATGAGGGATGTAAAACCTGGTGAAGCTGTATTCATTGATGCAGACAACAACTGCCACATCAAACAGATTCAGAAAGGTAAGGGCGCGGCGTGCATATTTGAATACGTCTATTTTGCCAGACCTGACTCGATCATTGATGGTATCGGGGTTTATGAGTCTAGACTCAGGCTGGGTGAAGAGCTCGGCAAGGAGTGTTCCAAGCGCGGGCTGAAGCCTGATGTCGTTATGCCTATTCCGGATACGGCGCGGGGTGCGGCACAGATGGTGGCCGAGGTGCTAGGCACGAAGCATCGGGAGGGTCTGATAAAGAATCGATATATCCATAGGACCTTTATTATGCCAACACAGTCCGAGCGTATCGAGGCAGTGAGGCTAAAGCTGAACCCGATAAGATCAGAGATTGCGGGCAAGAAAGTGTTGTTGGTTGATGATTCAATCGTGCGGGGTAATACCTCGCGTGAAATCATCTCACTCATCAGAAGTGTGGGCGCAAGAGAGGTGTACTATGCTTTGTACTCCCCGCCGCTACGGTTTCCGTGTGTCTACGGCATTGATATGCAGACGAGAGGGGAGTTCGTTGCCCGTGACAAGACAGTAGAACAAATAAAGGAATCTATTGACGCCGATGCCCTCGTTTACCAAACAATCAAAGGTTTGGTGAAAGGTGTCGGTGAGGGCGCAAGAGGTTTCTGCACCGCCTGCTTTACGGGCTCTTACCCAACCGAGATCCCGCCGTTGCTTCTGGAGCGTATTGAAGCAGACCGCATGCTGGCTAAGGTCTCAGATTCGTGAGGACTTTGGTCAGAAAACCCCGAAGAGCGAAATAGTCAACGTTATGTGACCTCAGGCTTTGCCGCGGGGTCAAACGGATTAGTGCGTATGGCAAGTGAGAATAGATACGGGTAATTATTCTTTAGATGTTTCATGTAATCAAGCCATTCGCTGAGTAGCAGACAATATGCGCGCTTGATATCACCATTTATGTGCTCATGATCAGTTTTACCTATCCTCTTGAGATTTCTTCGATGGCCGAGTTCATCGGCGAGATGGAAGACCGCCCAGAGAAGATTGGTGAAGGAACCATGCTCCAGTAGTATTGGATTTTCGAGGAGACGGATAAGGAAATCCCTCTTACCGTCTAAGAAGGTTCGCACACTGACTAAGTCTTTCATGCTGCTTTTCAAGGGAGCATTGTGGCGTTTCAGTTTTTTGCTCAGGTCCACGAATTGCTTATGATTGAATATTTTTGTCGTTGCCAGGTCGTTGCTTATCGTTTTGACCTGCGTATCGAATTTGGCAAAGTATTTCAAGAGCGGGGTTCCAACTTCGCTGAAGAAGGTACCGATGACCATGTTCATTTTCTCCAACATGGCACGCTTTGCGCGCTCGGCCAGTAGTTGATGAATGACGAGGGTCACGAGTAAGACCTCAATGAAAACAAAGGCGATGTCGCCCATCAAGTAAATGAAGATATGATGCACGTCGTGGAATACTAAGTAGTGTGCGAAGTACACAATCGCCGAGAGGATGATCAAGGTCAGACCTAGGACCACCTGCCAGCTTATTTTTTTCACTTTTGTAGATCCTTTCAGGACAAAGATGTGCCCATTGATACCATTGAATGTCTAGTTCTTGAGGCAGATATCTTTGAGAAGGCGGCGGTACTACCGTATCATGGAAAGATACCGCGTTCCTTATATACCTTTTCGAGACGCGTCAGGGCGACGATGTATGCAGCCGTGCGCCAGTCGGTTTTGTGTTGCTTGGCCGCCTCGCGTACCCGCTCGTAGCCCCCGACAATTAGCCTATGCAGTTTACGATCGACTTCCTCGAGTTCCCAGAATTCGCTGCGTTTGTTTTGAAGCCATTCGAAATAGCTTACGATGACACCACCCGCATTGCAGAGTATGTCCGGAATTACTTCGATACCTTTCTTCTGTACGGCTTCGTCACCCGCCACATCGGTTGGCCCGTTCGCTCCTTCGGCGATGACTCTCACGTTCAAAAGCGGTGCAGTCTGGGCAGTTATTTGATTCTCTAACGCGGCCGGTATGAATATATCTGCTTTGGTG
>DAOVAN010000167.1 GCA_030671005.1 Caldifarciminota bacterium | reverse complement strand
CCGCCGTCTCACCCCTACATCCAAAAAAGGAAATCACCACGGCCAGGAATATTGCACGACAATTAAAGTGCAAGCATTTGATTATCAAAATGAATGTACTGCAAAACAAGAATGTTAGATACAATCAAAGAACCCGGTGCTATCATTGTAAGATGGCTCTCTTTCGCAGGATCAAGAAAATCGCCAAAGAATACGATTATGTAGTTATCGAGGCAACGAATAAGTCAGACCTTCGGGATTACCGCCCCGGCATCAAGGCAATAAGGCAGTTAGGAATCGGATCGCCCTTAATGGAAGCAGGGTTCGAGAAAGATGATATCAGAAAATCCGCGCGGAAGTTACAACTTCCCAACTGGAATAAACCCAGCATGGCATGTCTCGCTTCACGAATCCCATATGGCCAGGAAATAACACCGCAGGCGCTGCGCCGAATTGATGCGGCCGAGGAATATTTGAGAAAACTCGGTATTCTGCAGGTCCGGGTTCGCGACCATTATCCAATCGCCCGTATTGAAATCGACACACATGACTTCAAGAAACTAGCCGACAATCGCACAAAAGTCATAAAATATCTCAGTAAGCTGGAGTACAAATACATCACGCTCGATTTAGCGGGCTACCGCATGGGCAGCCTCAATCGTTGATGGCAAAAGACCTCAAACAGCTGACAAAATCAATCTTCAAAGTAGGTCTGTTCGGCTTCGGCGGCGGTCTGGGCATGTTGGCCCTGCTGCGTGCCGAATGTGTTGAAAAGAAACGCTTCATCTCGGATGACGAACTCGGCACGGCCGTAGCAATGGGACAGATGCTACCAGGGCCGTTCGTTCCGAATTACTGTGAGTACATCGGCTACCATCTTTTCGGATTGAGAGGCGCCATCGCTGCGGGCGCAGCGTTAATCCTGCCTTCTTTCGTAGTGATGCTAGTATTGTCGTGGTTCTACCTGACCTATAATACGCTTCCTGGAGTAACACAAATATTCATGGGCATAGGTGCAGTGATAACCGCGATCATTCTATGGGCAGCCTACGAGATGGGTAGAGTCCTCATTAAGGACATCAAAGGTATAATCGTATTCTTCTTTGCGCTGGCGCTCTTCTTCTTAAAGTTTGATCCAATACTCACCGTCATTCTCAGTGGTGCGCTTAACATCGTTATGGAAAAAACGAAATCTTTCAAGCCCGTGCTGCTTGCAATACCGTTGCTGTCTTTTGACTTTAAGACAGCGTTGGAGCTATTCGGCATATTTCTGAAAATTGGTGCCGTGATATTCGGTGGTGGTTACGGAGCAATCCCCTTTATACAAAATGAGGTATGCAATTTGAGGAATTGGCTTACGGCGAAAGAATTCATTGACGGTGTAGCCCTTGGACAATTGACTCCCGGACCAATAGCCATCACCGCGACTTTCGTTGGCTTCAAGGTAATGGGAATACCAGGTGCCCTAATAGCTACCCTGGGAATTTTCCTACCATCCTTCCTGATGCTAATGATTTTGGTGAGGATTTACAAAAAAGTATCTGGGAACACGTACGTCATTTCATTCTTCAGTGGCATCAAAGCGGCAGTTGTCGCAATCCTGCTTTCCACCGGTATCTATTTCATTCTGCTCAATTGGTTGCACCCGGCTTACGCCGTACTCGGAATCATAGCCTTGATCGCACTACTATTCAAGAAGGTGGAACCGATATTTCTGATAATGATCGGTGCTGTCTTCAGTCTAATCGTTGGCTAAAAAGCATTACCATAACGATTGCTCGCTTGAACGAAAAACACTCCTGATTTCCTAATCGTTCCCCACGAGACGAAATTCAGCGATAGCGCTACGCTCTTTACCGCTAACTAAATCCTTAACCTTGAGCACGATTATATAATTCCCGGGAATGAGATCCATCGGATGGTACTCCGCGCCCAGGTATGCCACATTACCTGGCTCAATCCAATCCTTGATCATCACATCAACGATCTCTTGACGCATCTTCTCTTTATTGTAAACCTCATAAGTCGTCCGCACCCGGTACATGCCGTCTCTCGTTTCTAGGTTGTACGCTTCAGAATAAAAATAGAATGGTTTGTAGACTGGCAGCGAAGACTCGAGCAGCGGTATGACGCGCCCCACTGGCTTGTCGAATTTCCCGTGTGTAAATGATCCATCTATCAGCCGCGCTGGGATCAAATCGCTTATCTCCTTTGCATCGTCCTGATATTCAATAAGGTTCACCTGCAGTTCCTTTCTTCCTATTTTCGTATTCTTAATATCCGCCAGTTCTACTTCAACACGATACTCCTCAGGCTTCAACCAGAGGTTGCTCTGGTCAACGAACGTTCCTCCGTCACCATCCTTCGGCACCAAAAGATGCCTTGCATGATTCACCAAGCTATCACTGCGGTCAAATACCTTGATATCTCTAAGGAGAAGCAAGTCGGTTGTGTCGTCAATTTCCACAGCCAGGTATATCTCAAGCCTTGTCAGGTTCTTCTGCTGCCTAAATCTACCGTAAGACATAAGGAAATTCAGTGGAGCCGCCGTCTCCATATCGATAGTCGTATCCGAAGAAGTTGCTTCAAAATGGGAAATACTCAACCGGTCGCCAAATTCCGATTGTGAGATCAACACATACGCACGTGTCATACGCACGAAGTCAAATATCAAGCCTTCCCTATTATACGTCCAAATCTCTGCTGGATGGACCACCACTGACGCGGTCACCCCGACTTTTTTCTCGGGTGTAATGATCTCTTTCCTCGGCTCTCCATACTTCACATAAATCGGGATTCGGTCATCACTGAGTGGTGCATGTTGGCCAAAATGCTTGAACGCATAAGTACTGCGCTCCTCAAACTCTGCGCGTTCTTCATCTTTCCCAGCCCAGTAATTATCATAGAACACTGCTCTGTCCCGGGCCGATTCCAAGTGTAAATACTCGTGTGCCGTGACTGAATCAATGCCCCTTAAACCCAGATATCTCGCTCTTTCATTCTCCAGAAGCTGATAGTAGCGTGCCGCAAATACATGGGATGTACAATATATTAAGACTAAAAAGAAAAGGAAAAAAATGATATGATATTTCCTTGACCTGGTCATTTATCTCCCCCTTTCGAGGCCCTTGCGGGATCTTGGTATTTTTGTATTCAGGGCCATCTCGTGTTTTGATTTCAGAAGCGATTATAATACGTCACAACTCAGATGTCAACCAAAAGGAACGAAAAAAAAACTGCACCTTTCTTATATTCACCGCTCTACTCTCTGTAATAGCCATTGACAAAACGTCAATTCGCACTATACTTGCGTGCTGGCGGCGTAGCTCAGTTGGAAGAGCAGGAGAATCATAATCTCTGTGTCGGGGGTTCGAGTCCCTTCGCCGCTATT
>DAOVAN010000073.1 GCA_030671005.1 Caldifarciminota bacterium | reverse complement strand
GTTCCATGATCCTTCGTGGATGTGGAAAATCTCTGACCCACGTAATCCCTTGTTTGCGTCTTCTCTTCCTCAATTCCTTGTCGGTCAGAAGTCTGTGCAGAACTTCTCGAAAACTTTTCTTAGTCGCCTTAACAAAAGGATGACGTGGCAAGAGTCTTTCGTATTCATCTGGGACCTCGGTTATTGTCGGAATCCCTAGCGCGAGGAACTCCAAGCCACTCCTGCCATAACCTGTGCCTGCATAGTTGCCGATCTGGTCAATACCTATGTCACAACGTGCCTTCAACTCCATACACTTCCAATGAGGCACGCCCTCGATAAGTAAGAATTCAAAATTCATGGTCCCTTTCAATCTATTCACTGCATCGATGATGTCCGCGGTACCCTTTGCCGTGCGCCGGGTGGGCGAATGTCCCACTCTCAATACTGGATTTTCGTAAGCTCGTGGTTTCAGATAACCCGCCTCAAAGGGAATCGGCACGAACACCAACGATGGGTCAATCTTGGTGTGGTCGAGTTCTGACGTCAACCGTAGTTTTGCGTGCTCACGTAAGAAGGGATTCATACCCCACTTCCTCAACTCACTGCCAAAGAAATGCGTGACAATGTGTTTATGTTCCAACTTCTTCAGAATTCTATCTCCAAAGACAAACGGAACATCACCGTCAAAATGGTAAACGTCGTAATCATCCAGACAATGTCTTCGCCATACCCGATTCAACTTATACAACCACACGTTGTCGCGTCCGAGAAAATAAGCTCTTTCCAACATCTTCTCGCCCTTGATTTTCAACCGTAGCTCGGTCTCCAGCACATTCACATTGTGACGCCCCATGATTTTCGCGGCTTCACTGAACGGACCTGAATCCAGGAAGGGATAATTGAGCAGTATACCATTAGGAAAGCCCAACCTCGAGCGTACCATAGACGCCAAGACACCCTCATCATTGAAATATCTATGACTCCGGCTCAATAAGCCCGGCACGTCCTGAATGTTCTCAGTAGTAATATGTAATATTCTCATGACGCGTTTCGTGAATATACTTCACCGCGGTCAGATGACAGGGCTATTTGCCCCCGAATGAATACTGTATACTCTCATGCAAAGGAGTCTCACTATAGCAAAGCAATTTCCTTGCCTTCGAATTACTACCGGAGAGCTCAACTCCTTTACTCTGCACTTTCGCGGATGACTTCTGAACTACTTTTTTCACTTCTTCAACCAGCTCCTCAACCCTGACTGGACTTCCACAAATATTACAGATGGTCGAACCCTTTAATTCACGCATCTTCATCAACGGCTCTATGATATCATCGGCAAACGTCGGCGAAAAGAGACTGTACTCAGTATCGATGGCTTGTCCAGACATGATGGATTGAACCAGGCTCCAAATAAACCCCTGCTCCATACCTTTGCCAAACGGAAAGAATAAACGAACAGTCTGCATCCGGAAAAAACGTCCATAGAATTTCAGGAGCATTTCGGCTTGGTATTTTGTGGTGGCATAGAACCCGTGCGGATTACATGGGTTCGTTTCGTCAACACTGGTTCCCTTACCGTACACTTCGCCACTCGAAAGGTAAGTGAAGCTATCCACGCCGATATGCTTTGCCCAATCCAGTAATAGTAATGTTGCAAGGGTATTGGCCTTGAACATCCTGGCGAAGTTACCGCTGTACAAGTCGTAGACATGAAAAACATGTTTTATTCTCTTGGGCAAACTCTTCTGAAAAACCGGGTCTTGTCCAAACTTCACGAACCCGTATTTTATATTCTTCTTTCCCAAAAAGGACATCGGTACGTCTTTGGGCGATGGGAAAATGGCAAAGATGCTTTCACCCTTTTTCAACAACTCGAGAATCAGTCTCTCACCAAAACCGAAGGGATTGGTTATTAGATTCGTAAATTCCATGGGGTATTATATCTTACAGGATTCTCATCGTCAACCAATATTCTTATCCATCAGTTCATCGAGGGGCAATTCTTTCTGGACGTCGTATATCTCTTCAATCATCTTCCTTATATCATACTTGTACTTCCAGTCCGGGTAATCGTTCATGAAGCTCTTCACACTACTGATGTACCATATGTGATCGCCAATTCGGTTTTTTTCTTCATGAACATAGTTTACTTTCTTGCCAGAAATCTCTTCAATGATGTCAATCGCCTCGAGTATAGAGCAGTTGCTGTACCGCGACCCGCCCATATTGTACACAGCCGCGACCTTGGGATTCTGGAAAAAATGAAAGAGCGTATTCACGAAATCATATGAGTGTATATTGTCACGAACCTGCTTCCCCTTGTATCCGTATATATGATAAGTGACACCAGTGATCGCACAGCGCACCAGGTATGACAGGAACCCATGAAGTCTCGTCCCCGAATGCGCAGGACCAGTCAGACATCCACCTCGCAAACATACGGTCTTGATGTTGAAATATCTTCCGTATTCCTGCACCAGAATATCTGCGGCAGCCTTAGACGCACCAAAGAGCGAATGTAAAGAATTATCAATACTCATCGTCTCGTCGATACCATCATAGTACGGGTGATCCTTATCGAGTTCCCAACGCTTTTCCATTTCGACAAGCGGCAGACGGTTCGGCGTGTCTCCATAGACCTTGTTAGTTGAGGTATATATGAAGACAGTCTCGGGCGTAAATTGCCGTGTCGCCTCGAGCAGATTCAAAGTCCCATTGGCGTTCACCGTAAAATCAGTGAACGGCTCCTTTGCTGCCCAGTCGTGTGACGGCTGTGCCGCGGCATGAATCACTAGATCGGGTTTGCCGTTCTTGAATATCTTACTCAGCTTATCGAAGTCCCTAATGTCTACATCGTAGTGTTTGTAGTGCTCTGGGTATTTCTTGAGTAGCCGTGACATCATCCATTTCGTGGATGCCTCCTCACCAAAGAAGTATTTCCGCATATCATTATCAATACCGACCACGTCAAAACCTTTTTCAATGAAGAAAGAGACCGACTCAGACCCGATCAGTCCAGAAGAGCCAGTCACGATCGCCAATCCCCTTGCCATTACTATTCCTCCCTGGATTCTACTGCCTGCCTAATGTTATCGAATATTGTCTCACTTGCGCTGAGGCTGTAGTGCCCCAGACTCTTTGCCCGGCTGCACATGTGTGAGTATTTCTCCATATTACCGGTTATCTCTCTCAATGCCCTACCCACTTCCTGAACACTCTTAATCCACAACCCCGCACCATGCTCTTCAAGAAATCCTGCAAACCTCAGTTCCTGCGCCGATCCGGCAAGTGGGTTTATCACGATCATCGGTTTACCCAAACTTAGGGTCTCAGCCATCGTCACCGAACCTGGTTTGCTAATCACCACATCAGAAGCCCACATCAGGTCATCCATGTTCGAAACCGTCCCGAAAAGATGTATGGGCCATTTGTATTTGGCCTTCAACGCCATAACCTTTTTTCTGTTTGCTTCGTTCTTACCGAGAACCGCCAAAATCTGCAAGGGTATCTGCATGTCCATTATCGACTCGATTGCGCCGGGGAAATCAAGCATCTTCCCTAGCAAACCACCGACCAGTAGTACGGTATGCAAATCTGGGGATAAACCCAACCTCTTCCTAACAGCGCTTACCCTTCTCGCTACTACTTTAGAAAATCCAGCCCGCAAAGGCATACCGGAAACGATTATCTTATGCTCGGGTACACCATACCCTATCAGATCATTCTTTAGTGGTTCGTTCGCTACATAGTACTTATCAATGTATCGGTTAATCCACAGTCCATGAATCGCTAAATCAATGATTACCGTATGGAAAGGAACCGAAAACCAAACCTTGAAGAGTCTCGCCGCCGCATTCACCTCGGGTTGAATGGATACTATGATATCAGGCTGACCAAACCGGCCGGTAAGTTTATTTCTCAATTTACCGTAATGATAGAACAGGCTTGTCGTAAAGTGATATAAGCCTTTCATCATATGACTATCCTCATACAAACGGCGATAGCCCATACGGTAAATGCTTTTGAGCTTCAGATCACCCAATCTACCAAATCTATCAACAATGGACATTAACCCGGAGACATCGAGTGTATTGATCAGCTGGGCTTGATAGCCATCTGATTTGCTTTCCACGTATTCACGAATCGCTCTACTGGGATACGTGTGCCCGCCCTTACGGGAGCTGTAAATGACCCAAATCCTTTTACTATCCAATGCTATTTGTCGATCCAGACCTTCTCCATAACCACATCGGTCAGAGGCTTATCATACCTACCTGTCTGGACATCTCCAACGCGGGCGACAACATCCATGCCTCGCACGACCCATCCGATTATTGTGTACCTTCCATCGAGACTTGGTTGAGGTTCCAGGCATATGTAAAACTGAGAACCATTCGTATTTGGTCCGTGATTCGCCATGGCAACCGTCCCCTTCAAATGCTTCAGGTTGGGTGAGATCTCATCCTCTATCTCATATCCAGGGTCTCCCGTGCCATCGCCTTTTGGGCATCCCCCCTGTATGACAAAACCCTTGATGACTCGATGGTAAATCAAACCGCTGTAATAGCCTTTATCGGTCAAATCAATAACATTATCAACATTTTTCGGCGCCTCGTCACGATATAGCTCAATCACAATACTACCGTAGTCTTTCACCAAAATGTTCATATAAGGAACGCCGCTCTTCTTGACAAACGCGTCTCCTTCCTGCTTCACGCCACAAGCAAGGATAAGAAGAGCAAGCAGAATCAGCTTTTTCATCATTTCCTCCTTTGCTAAAAGCTGGGTATATTATATACATTTATGCGCAGAAGTCAAATGCCTCCAAAACAGCTCGCCGGACACAAAAAAGGGGTTGAAATGGTTGACAATGTTCCAGAATTCAATATAATTGTCAGAATAGTGAACCTATTCAAAGGAGGTTTTATAGCCAGATGAAGGATATTACACTAGAAGATCTAAACAAATTACTCGAAACTTCCTTGGTCACACCCAAGGAAGGTGATATTATCAAAGCATCAGTAATCAAGAAAACCGAAAATGGAGTCCTCCTGAATCTAGGTCTCAAGGCGGAGGGCTTTTTACCTTTAGAGGAATTCTCTAATCCTGAAGACGCAGACGAGGGTAAAGAGATATATGTCTTTCTCGAGGCATACGAAAACCGTGATGGGTTCCCAGTCATATCGAAGAAGAAAGCAGATTTCCAGCTGGCGTGGGATAAGATCAAACATATCTACGAAAACAGCGAATTGGCCACATGTACAATAAAGAAACGCATCAAGGGCGGCTATTCTGTCGACCTGATGGGTGTTGAGGCATTCTTACCCAGCTCACAAATCGAGTATAAAGCACAATCTGACAGTGAATCCCTAATCGGACGGAAGAACGACGTGAAAATCGTGAAAATAAACATGTTGCGCAAGAATATCGTCGTCTCGAGAAAAATGGCGGTTGAAGAAGAACAAGCAAAGGCACGCAAGCGTATATTCAGTAAAATGAAGGTTGGCGATATTATTGACGGAACAGTCCGTAACCTCACCGATTTCGGCGCCTTCATCGATATCGGCGGTATCGATGCCTTGCTGCATATTACAGACATTTCATGGATAAAGATAACACATCCGGCTGAAGGGGTCAAAGTCAACGAAAAGATCAAGGTTAAGGTCTTAATAATGGATCGCGAGACCGGTCGGATAGCGGTCGGCTTAAAACAACTGACGCCCCACCCATGGGAAGCTATTGAGAAGAAATACCCGGTCGGCACCAGGGTAAAGGGCCGAGTGACAAGTGTCGTCGACTATGGTGCCTTCGTCGAACTGGAAAAGGGAATCGAAGGGCTCATTCATGTTTCAGAGATGTCATGGACCAAAGACATCAAGGACCCATCATCAATCCTCAAGTCCGGGGAAACAGTCGAAGCCGTGGTATTATCCATCGACCGTAACGAACAAAGAATCTCCCTGGGCATGAAACAGACAAAACCAGACCCATGGTCAACCGTCGATGAAAAGCTGACGGTCGGTCAAAAGGCAGTAGTCAAAGTAACCAACCTAAAGGATTTTGGTGCCTTCGTGCAAATCATAGACGGCGTCGAGGGGCTCATTCACATCAATGACTTTTTCTGGGACAAAAAGGTCAAAAAAGCATCCGACTACCTGCGCAAAGGACAAAAGGTTGAGGCGGTGATATGTACTATTGACCGCAAGAACCGTAGAATATCGTTAAGTATCAAGCGTTGCAAAGAGGATCCGTTTACCAAGTTTTCTGACAGTTATCCTGAAGGTTCTAAAGCCATTGGTAAGATCAGTGATATTCTGCCGAAAGGGATACGGTTAGTGCTTGAGGGTGGCGTCGAGGAGTTTATTCCCGCAAATTACCTAGCACGACGCGGTAAGAAACCCAAAGACCTCTACAAGCTGGGTGAAGAAATTGAGGTCACGGTGCGAAAGATAAACACGAGATTGAGACGCATCATACTCAGCGAAAAAGAAGTCTTCAAAGCTCCGTCCAAGAAGAAAGAAGCGCCAAAACCAAAACCTGCAGCAGACAAGTTCACGATCGGTGACATACTAAATTCCCAGAAAAAGGCGGACGAGCAAGAGTAACATTACCCGGCTTGCAAAGACTAATAAATCTCGGATGTAAACTTAATCAGTACGAAGGTTATTGCCTGCTGCGCAAGTTTTCCAACACCGGAAATTTGGTCATTGTCAACACGTGCTGCGTTACCCGGGAAGCAGAAATAAAATCCCAGAAAAAGTTCCACCAGGCACTGCGTAAGTTTCCAACAAGCACGATAATGGCCACGGGATGTGACTGTCGCATTCATCCTGAGAAGTACTCCCAAGCAAAGCGTGTGCTCGACAATGTGGCCAGAAATGCCACAATCAAGGATGTCCTGCCGAAACCAGACAAGGCGCGCTATTTCTTGAAAATCCAGGATGGTTGTAACATGCCGTGCACGTATTGTATTGTTTCAAAGCTAAGAACTCGGCTCGAGAGCAAACCAGTACAGGACATTGAACAGGAAATCGAGTGGGCCAACTCTCTCCGATACAAGGAAATCGTCTTAGTAGGTGCCAACATTGGACTGTATGGGAATGATATCGAAACCACGCTCGAAAACTTGCTGTCGGCAATAGCAAAATCACCGGACACTCCACGTGTCCGGCTCTCCTCGATTGAGCCCTTCTTCATTACTGATGATCTCCTGAGTATTATGAAACAGCTTCCCGTGTGCCGCCATTTTCATATTCCCATTCAGAGTGCCGATAATGCAATCTTAAGAAAAATGAAACGCGCTTATGATGTAGCATACCTGGAAAAGACCATCGATCTGGTGCACAGGACATTTCCTGATGTGGCGATTGGCACCGACGTAATCATTGGTTTCCCTGGCGAAGGCGAAAAAGAGTTCGCGAACACATACCAGTTCTTGCGTGCACAACCGTTCACGCACCTGCACGTATTTCCTTATTCACCTAGACCCGGAACCGAGGCATACGCGCTCGGCGATCCCATACCGAAGAGCGAAAAAAAGAACAGACTCTGGGCGCTGAAAAAACTCATTCAACAGAAGAATCATGAGTTTCGCAAGCAATTGCTAAACAAGAAGTTCAGGGTGACCGTCGAGCACAAGAACGGCAAGTACATCGGTCTCACAGACAACTACATCAGGGTGAGCATCGATCAACAATGTCCGAAGCACACCCTCGTTCAGGTCAAGATCACTGACGTAACTGAAGACAACACCCGTGCCTCCCTGTGTAAAAGCAACACAGCAGATGTGTAGGTACCGCCCTGTCACTCCATGACCGTAGTCACCCGATTTATCGGGTAGATCAATTCTTTTCGCAGAGGCAAAATGCATAAAAAATTCTTCATCAAGACATTTGGCTGCCAGATGAACAAGAATGACTCCGACATTATAGCGGCACTACTCAGTGACCGTAGGTATAAGCAGACGGTCGATCCGGAGACGTCGGCAATCGGGATTCAAAGCCTGTTTTCCCCGTAGATCCAAGATTCAGATAGAAATGTATTGACATATCTGATGCAATATGTATAATGTAAATCGTTCAATGAAATCTCAAAAAATGAGAATAAATAAAAAGGAATACAATGAAGAAATTATCGGCAAAATATAAGAGCCTCTCTAAAGATGAACTTTATTTAATATCCCGA
>DAOVAN010000088.1 GCA_030671005.1 Caldifarciminota bacterium | reverse complement strand
ATGTACTTATAGGGCATCATGCCTCCTTTCATAATCCAGGTCCTGGAAATCTCTCTATATCGTACTTCTCTTAACCAACATTATACAATCAGTCGGACACACATCACGACACAAAATGGAAACTTGCCTATCCCCTCAAACCCTAAATCCGAATATCGAAATACGATTCCGTAAATACTCAAATCTCTGATTTGATTGTATTTGCGAGAATCCCCGAAAGGGGGAACCAATACAGTAATTATGTCATTGTGTCCTGCTTCGCAGGTCGATTACGCAGATGAAAACACAGATTACAATGATTGAAGACAGCGTATTGCGTTAAGCGTCCGGCGTCGTGCGTTGTCTGAGATTACCACCCCGATACGATCTACAGATCTTACGGGGCAGGCGGCCGCCTGCGGCGGCCTCGCAATGACGGTGCTTTTGCTGTTTAGAAAATTTGGATCTTGATATTGGAATTTGTTTAGGATTTCGGATTTAGTGCTTAGAATTTCCCGTCCTGCGTCTTCTATGGACATTATGATCCTATGAACTTGATTATTTTTCAGACGCAGGCGGTTCTAGTTCCACAATCGCAACGAAAGCATCCACCTGATCGCCCTCTTTGAAGTTGACTTTCTTTACCACTCCATCTGAGGGTGCGCGCAACTCATTCTGCATTTTCATAGCTTCGACTATGGCAAGAGTCGTGCCCGCTTCCACCTTATCGCCGGCTGCAACCGGCAACTTAACCAGTAAACCGGGCATGGGCGAAGCCACGCTATTGTCGCTCTGCGTAGAGATTCCTCTGGCGCCAGACTTGCTGATCTGAGCTGGTTTAATTGTGAAAAGCTCTCCGTCAATTGACATGTAATTCTTATCTTTGTCACGGGCAAAATAGATCGCAAACCTTTCACCATGGATCGTGAAACTTATCATGTTCTCTTGTATCTCGAGATCACTTATCCGATATTCATCATCACGGAACCTAGCCCGGAATCCGTTCTTTTCTTTTGTTAAGTGTATGGTGAATGTTTCGTTTAAGTGGTCAAATCGATATTCCATGAAACTCCAGGTATATAATTATATAGCATGAAAATACGGGGATGATCAGTGCTTACATATCTCCCAGCCACCAAGCTCTTGCCAAGGAGTCGTTTCCACCTGAGCACTTGTTGCATAACCGGTTTGTGTCATGATGCTGTTCTTTTCTGAAGCGAGTAACGCGGCGGCGATTAAGACATTGCGAATCTTTTCCTTTTGTCTAATGAGGGCTGACTCATTCTCATCTATGAAATGGGTATGATAATCGCCCTCGCGGAATTTCTTTGTTTCCATGATTCGTTTCAGGAATCCGACATTCGTCTTTATACCCAAAATCACATAGTTACTCAAGGCGTTGGATATGCGCCTTATGGCGATTTCTCTATTCTCCGCCCAGACAACTAATTTCGACAGAATCGGATCATAATGCGGCGGGACATTCCATCCCTGATAGATCCCCGAGTCGACCCTTATCCCGGGGCCGCTGGCTTCATTCAAATACAGTATCCTGCCTGGAGATGGCATGAAGTCATTCTCCGGATCCTCTGCATAGATTCTCGCCTCGATTGCATGTCCCCGTTGCGCAAAATCTTTCTGTTTATTTGATATCTTTTTCCCAGCCGCGATCAAAATCTGCTGCCGGACCAGGTCGACGCCGGTGACCATTTCGGTAATAGGATGTTCAACCTGCACCCGGGCATTCACCTCAAGAAAATAATAATTCCTTTGTCCATCCAGCAGAAATTCAACGGTACCGGCATTTGTGTATTCAGCCGCTTCAATGACCTTTTTTGCTGCCTCTCCCATCTCATTACGTAATGCCTCATCGATCGCAGGTGATGGTGTTTCTTCGATTATCTTCTGATGACGCCGCTGTATCGAACACTCGCGCTCAAACAGATGAACAACATTTCCATGATGGTCCCTCAGCACCTGGAATTCTATGTGGCGCGGCTTTTCAACATATTTTTCTAGATAAACCGAAGCATCACCGAATGCGCTCTTGGCTTCTCTCTGCCCGGCAGCAATGCTGGCTTCGAGTTCCTTCTCAGAGTACACAACACGCATTCCCTTACCACCACCACCCATGGATGCCTTCACAATGACTGGATACCCAACCTTATTCGCCATCTCTTTAAAGTGCTTCGTATCTCTACCAACACCCTGCATACCGGGGATTATCGATACACCCACCTTCTGAACGGTGTTACGCGATGCTACCTTGTCACCCACGAGCGATAATGCCTTTGAATTCGGACCAATGAAGGCTATGTTGCTCTCCTCACAGGCCTGCGCAAAGTTCGAATTCTCGGCTAAGAAGCCGTAACCGGGGTGAATCGCTTCAGCACCTGCCTGCTTGGCGACGTCAATAATCTTTGAAATATTCAGATAACTCGCCTGAGGTGACGAATCCCCAATCCACAATGCTTCATCCATGTAGTGCAAGTGATAGGAATCTCGGTCGGCATCGGAAAAAACACCAACTACCGATATCCCAAGTTCCTTACAGGCTCGGGCAACACGGATGGCAATCTCACCACGATTGGCAATTAATATTTTCTTAAACATTTTCTTGCTTCCCAAGAAATAGATTCAAACAGATTACAGCAGATGCAAACTGATAGCCATCTGTGTGCATCAGTATCCATCAGTCTGTATCCTTCGCAGTATCGGAACGATTGTCCTCGCAGTATCGCCTGCGTCTTGTATCGACGGTTCCCTGCGAGTGCAACGATACTGCGCGCGCAGCAATCCTGCGTTTACTGCGAGCGAAGCGATACTGCAAGTGTAACGATCCTGCGAATGAAATGACACTGCAATTTACTGGTTCCACTTCGGTTTCCGTTTTTCTAGGAACGCAAGCATCCCTTCCTGTCCTTCATCCGAAACGCGTATCTGGGCGATGACTTCAGCAGTATACTTTTTGACTTCATCGTAGGACATATGAGGTACATTCCTCAACAACTCCTTGCATCGTGTTATTGCTTCCGGACCGCTGGAAAGTAGCTGGCTGACATATCCGTTTACTGTATCATCTAGCTCTTCTATCGCTACTACTTTGTTGACGAGACCAGCACTCTGTGCTCGCTCCGCCACCATTCTTTCTCCGGTCAGGAAAAACTCACGACATCGTCCTTCACCGCATTTCTTCACCACATAAGGCGATATGCATGCCGGTATGAGTCCAATCTTGACTTCGCTAAAACTGAATTTGGCACTACTCGCAGCAATGGCGATGTCACAGACAGCAACAAAACCCGTCCCACCGCCGATCGCAGCGCCGTTTACGCGAGCGATTGTTGGCTTCGGTAAGGAATATATCTTATATAGCATTTCAGACAACTCTAAGGATTCACGCAGATTGTCTTCATATGAGTAATCCTTGACCTTGCGCATCCAATTCAGATCAGCACCTGCACAAAAAGACTTACCCTTGCCGGTCAGCACAACCACCCTGATGCCACGTTTCGACTGAATATCATCGAATACTTTAATCAACTCACGGATCATTATGTCATTGAATGCATTATGGACATCAGGACGATTGAATGTCACACGTGCAATCCTATGCTCAACCTCATAGAGTATTGTATCGAACTGTGAATCTTCCATGTGGAATACCCCTCTTATTTTTCAGGCCGGAGCGCTGGTTACTCAGCTCCTTCGCCTTTGGTCTTGGTCATCACCGGTTCAATGAGCATGACCCAAGCAGGCTTCTTGGCTCGGGAACGGTGCCTGACACCGCGTTTTACAAGATATCCTTCGCTTTCCTTGAGTTCGATGGATTCGTCTTCTGTATCAATATAGATCTTGCCTTTGAGCACCAGAAAAAACTCATCCTCATTCAAGTGAACATGCCAATCATAGGCACCCTTAATCTGAGCAACCCTGAGTGCAATTTGATGAACATGTAGTATATCCCTAGGTTGCCAGGGATCCTTTGTCTCACTTATCAACTTTTTCAGGTTTATCTTTGCCATCATACCTCCTTTCTTGCCGAAAGGCAAGAAATAGATAAAACAGATGAAAGCGGATTCATACAGATGTGCATCAGTTTACATCAGCATGTATCAGTCTGCACCCCCATAAGAAATCATATTTCTTATGGGGACTTACTTCTAACAAAACGCATGTACTTCAGTTTGGGCGTACCAAAGTTTACCAATAGGCCTACTTCATACGGCGACGCTTTCAATTGTGATATCAACTGTTCTTGGTATATTTTCGGCATTCTCTCAACGGCCTTCAGTTCAACAATAACCTTATTCTCGATTACCAAATCTAAACGATAACGCCCTACTACTTGCCCCTCATATTTAACTTCGAATTCCTTCTCGCTTTCATCCGTATGCATTTTCCTCTATCTGTTTGCATCAGCAACCATCTGTTTGAATCCAAATTTTACATTCGGAAAATTCCGAAACGATGCTCGGGTATCGGTGCGTTCAAGGACATCGAAATAGCAAGTCCTAATATTTCTCTTGTATCCAACGGATCGATTATGCCATCATCCCAGAGTCTCGCCGTGGAATAGTACGCACTCGATTCATGGTCATACTTCGCCAGTATTGGTTTTCTTATTTCTTCTATTTCACCCTTGGTGAGCTTCTTGCCTTTTTTGGTTAAGGACTTGACTTTGATATCAGTCAGTACACCCGCTGCCTGTTCACCACCCATTACACAGATCTTTGCCGTCGGCCACATCCAGAGTAGCCGTGGATCATACGCTCGTCCGCACATTCCATAATTACCGGCGCCATAAGAATTACCGATAATAATGGTGAACTTGGGCACCTGAGCATTGGCTACAGCATGTATCAGCTTCGCACCATCCTTTGCAATGCCGCCATGTTCGTACCGCTTACCGACGATGAAACCAGTAATGTTCTGTAAGAAAAGAATCGGTATTTTGCGCACAGCGCACATGGATACGAAGTGAGCACCTTTCTGTGATGAATCAGAAAACAAGACACCATTATTAGCGAGAATGCCCACTGGATATCCCATTATGTGCGCAAAACCACACACTAAGGTTGTGCCGTAGAGTGTCTTGAATTCATGGAACTCACTGCCGTCCACGATACGGGCTATGACTTCACGTACGTCAAATGGCTTCCTTAGATTGGACGGGATAATTCCGTAAAGCTCGGCCGGATCGTACGCTGGTTCCTGAGGCTTCGTTCTTTGGAGTGGAAACTTATCGGTCTTCGATAGATTCTCGATAATGTTCCTCGTCATCTCTAGCGCGTGATCATCATCCATCGCGTAGTGATCCGCCACCCCAGAAATACGGCAATGCACATCAGCACCCCCCAAATCTTCCTCAGTCACGACCTCACCGGTTGCAGCCTTTACTAAGGGCGGTCCACCAATATAGATAGTACCTACGTTTTTGACAATCACCACTTCATCGCTCATCGCTGGCTGGTACGCGCCGCCTGCTGTACAGAAACCAAGGACTACAGAAATTTGCGGAATATTGTCTGCGGACATCCGTGCCTGGTTATAGAATATTCTTCCAAAGTGATACTTGTCAGGGAAAGTGCCCACCTGCAAAGGCAAGAATATGCCGCCCGAGTCTACGAGGTAAACACAGGGCAGTCTGTTCTCAATCGCGATCTCTTGAGCACGAATATGTTTCTTTATGGTCTCGGGGATATAAGTCCCACCCTTAACCGTCGCGTCGTGGGCAACTACCATGACCTCACGGTTGTGCACCAAACCGATGCCGGTTATGATTGCAGCCCCTGGATGGCCGTTATCATACATGTCCCAGGCTGCCAACTGATTCAATTCCAAGAATGGCGTATCCGGGTCGAAGAGCAGGCGCAATCTATCACGCACGAACAGTTTTCCCCGCCCTTTGTGCTTCTTGTGCATGTAATCTGGTCCGCCTTTCCGCACCAGTGCTAGCCGTTCCCGGAGCGTACCCAGTGCCTGCTCCATAGCCGACTTGTTTTCCTTAAACTCCGCGCTCTTTATGCTTATTTTTGATTCTAATCTATACATAAACCTCTCAAATCCGAAATCCTAATATCGAAATCCTTCACCCTGTGGAATGAACTTCTCGTATTCCACGGGGTAAACAAATCCAAAATAACATTGACCAAAACGGTTTGGAATTTAGTATTTTGGTCATTCGGTATTGTTTCGAATTTCGAATTTCGAATTTCGTGCTTAGATAAGTATTGCCTTATATCCATAGCATATTATTCCGGTATGTCCCTCAGAATAAAGCTTGCGGAAGACGAATTTCACTCTCTTGCCGATTGCCAGGTCATCTGGGCTACAATCTGCTACCTGGGTCGTGAGTCTCACCCCATTATCAGTTTCGACCACTGCTACACTGTACGGTACCTGCGTTTCGAAATCTTTAGGAGCCACTCTGATGGTCGTGTAGGTTAATATTTTCCCTTGATCTGATAATCTTGCCTTATCGAATTCTCGTGAACCACAACCAGCACATATCCTTCGTGGTGGAAATGATATCTTACCACATCCCTTGCATTGCACTGCTTCGAGTCGATATCTCTGAGGCATCTCCCTATGATATCTTGGTGAAGGCATTTTTCACTCCTTTCCTTCGTGAAAAAAGATGCAAACGGATTGACACGGATTCACACG
>DAOVAN010000137.1 GCA_030671005.1 Caldifarciminota bacterium | reverse complement strand
GTGGCTTTCTTAGCGATTATCTTGTCGATTTTCAGCAAAAGTTGCAGAAGCTTTGATTGTTGTACATCCTTCATACGGATAACTATAATCAATGAGGGTACCGTGTCAAGACACCAGCTGCTCCCTATCAGCATTGTTTGGTTTCCGAAATTCGAAATTCGAAATTCGCAATTCATCTCCTGGTCTTCTGATGTTCTGATATTCATTTGTGTTGAGGTTGTGCCCGTTGACAAACGTGCTTAGCTAGGTATAATTCTGGGATGATCAAAAAGATAAAGGTAAGCACGAAAAAACGGATACAAATGGTCGATATAACAGCTGAAATTCAAGGTGTTATCAGCAAAGCAAAAATGGAAGAAGGATTAATACACGTTTACTGCCCGCATACGACCGCCGCAATAACCGTCAACGAAAACTGCGACGAGTCGGTGCAGAAAGACATAAGTGAAACGCTCAGCTCGTTGATTCCCCATCATAGAAACTATGCCCACACCGAGGGAAATGCGGATGCTCATATCAAGGCAGCAATTATGGGATCGTCGAGAACTCTTTTCATCCAAGGTGGGAAGATCTCCCTCGGTACCTGGCAAGGTATCTTCTTTTGCGAATTTGATGGACCAAGAACCAGAGAAATCTGGTTAAGGATCATAAAGGAATAGATCCTTAAAGATTCAGACTGATGATGGCAGATTCAAGCGGATTTATCACACGGATAAGAGCAGATGCAGACGGATATGTGCTGAGGGTCACTCTGCTTGCATCTGTTTAAATCTGTCTGAATCATATTTCATGGAATGAAATGAAGGAGGCTTAATGCATAAGAAATTGTTTATCCCAGGTCCAACTGAAGTGAGAAAGGATATCCTCGATGCCCAATCGCAACCGATGATCGGGCATCGAATGAAGGCATTTACCGAACTCTATACCGGGATAATTAGTAAATTGAAGGATTTACTGCAAACACAGAACTTCGTTACCGTACCCACTGCATCGGGGACGGCGCTCATGGAAGCAGCGATAAGAAATTGTGTCAGCAAAGACGTTCTGTGCTGTACCTACGGCGCTTTCAGCGAACGCTGGTTAAAAATCGCAAAGGCTTGTGACAGAACGGCTGATGCTATTGCCCTGGATTGGGGCAAGGTCGTGAAACCAGAAATGATTGAAGAAAAATTGAAAGCAAAAAAATACGAAGCCGTGGCTGTGGTGCAAAATGAAACATCCACCGGAACCAGAGCCCCCATTGAGCAGATCGCTGAGGTCATGAAGAAATATCCGGATGTGCTCCTGCTCGTTGATACTGTTAGCTCTCTGATGGGCGATAAGATCGAAATCGACAAACTCGGTATCGATGTGTGCCTCGCATCTTCCCAGAAATGCTTTGCATTACCACCAGGTATCGCAGTCGGAATTATTAGTGAAAAGGCGCTTAAGAAAGCCGAAACCGTTAGCGGCAAAGGACATTACCTGAATTTCATCGATATAAAGAATTATTTTGATAAGAAAGGCCAGACACCCACCACGCCCGCGATAAGTCTGATGTGGGCGATGACCAAGCAGCTCGATAAGATGAAAGACGAAGGTATGGAGAATAGATATCAACGGCATATGGAAATGGCTAAGTATGTACAAGACTGGGCGACGAAGCACTTTGCATTGTTCACAGAACCGGGCTACGAATCAGTAACCGTTACATGTATCAATAACACAAAGGGAATTAGTGTAGCTGATTTGAACACCGAACTCGGTAAGCGCGGCTATGCTATCTCCAACGGTTATGGAAAACTTAAAGAACAGACCTTCAGAATTGCACACATGGGTGATTTGACCATCGAAGAAATAAAAGAACTAATAAAGAACATCGACGAGATACTAAAGCTGTAACCACAGCTGGAGAAATCGAAATAAGGAGGTAATAATGAAAGTTTTGGTCTCTGACCCAATTGCCAAAGAGGCGATCGTGATTTTAAAGGATGCAGGCGTCGAAATCGTAGAAAAAACTGACTTGTCGCCCGAGGAGTTGGTTAAAGTGATTCCCGAGTTCGACGGCATCATCATCCGTAGTGCTACGAAAGTCACGAAAGACGTCATCGAAGCAGCAAAGAATCTAAAGGTGATTGGCCGAGCCGGCATAGGGCTTGATAATGTTGACCGGGAAACGGCAAAGGCAAGGAATATAAAGGTAGTAAACACACCTACGGCGACCTCGATCTCAGTTGCCGAACTTGCATTGGGCATGATGTTTGGCGCAGCAAGGAGAATTCCGCAGGCGACTGCTTCAACAAAATCCGGAAAATGGGAGAAGAAGAAGTTCAAGGGCTTTGAGCTATTTGGCAAAACCTTAGGTATCATCGGCGCTGGACGCATCGGAACTGAACTGGCAAAGAGAGCCCAGGTCATGGGCATGAAGGTGCTTGCCTATGACCCGTATGTAAAGACGAACGAATACGCACAAGTCGTCGACTTTGATACCCTGCTCAAAGAATCAGACTATATATCACTGCACATCCCGAAAACTGACGAGACCACACACATATTGAACAAAGCGGCTTTTGACAATATGAAAGACAACGTTGTCATCATAAATTGTGCACGTGGTGGTGTCGTTGACGAAGACGCTTTATATGATGCAATAACCAGTAGCAAGGTGAGAATCGCCGCGATGGATGTCTACGAAGTCGAACCGGCAAAGGAACACAAACTTTTCGCTCTCGAACAAGTTATCGTGACACCACACATTGGTGCGCAAACTGCCGAAGGCCAGACGCGAGCCGGTGTGCAGATTGCTGAACTCGTAAGGGACGCTCTCAAACAATAAGCGCGCTGTCCAAGCAGCACTTTGGGCACGTAAATAGTTTGCCTTTTTTTAGGCACAACTACGCAAGGAGAAAATATGCCTGAGATAAAACCATTTAGAGGTATCCATTACAATCTTGAAAAAATCGAAAATCTTGCAGATGTAATAACCCAACCGTATGACCAGATAACCGACAGAATGGAGAGAGCATACAAAGCCAAGAGCCCTTACAACTTTGTACGACTCGTGCTGACCAAGTATGCAGAAGGTCATGACCGGCAGAAAGAATACGCCGACGCCAAAAGATTATCCGATGAATGGCTCAAGACTGAGATGTTTGTACCTGACGACAAAAATGCAATATATCCCTACTGGCAGGAATTCTCTGTGGGAGAGAATACCTATGTCAGAAAAGGATTCATGTGTCTCGTACGCCTCGAAGAGCTTGGCAAGGGTAACATACTGCCCCATGAAAAGACGCTTTCGAAACCCAAAGTGGATCGTTTGAATCTGCTGCGCATAACCCAGAAGGATCTCGAACCAGTCTTTCTGCTTTATACCGACCTTAAGAATGTTGCTAACAAAGCATTGAATAAATACTGCACCAAAGACCCTTTGTTGGAAGTCAAGGATGAAAAAGAGGTAACGCATAAAGTATGGCGTGTCGACACACCCACCGTCGTCAACAAAATCACTAAACTTCTGAAAGAATCCATATTTGTAATCGCTGACGGACACCATCGATACGAGACTGCGTTCAACTATCGTAACGAATTAGAAGGCATCGACGACAAACACCCGGCAAATTACAAACTAATCACGCTGGTTAATATTGAAGACCCCGGTCTTGTCATCCTCCCGACTCATCGTCTGATCAGGAATATCGGCGATTTCAATCTTGAGGCATTCTTGAAAAAAACAAACAAGTATTTTGATATCAAGAAAACCGATCGCAATAGCATTGTCAAAGATCTAGATACTGCTGAGTTAGGTACTTTCGGATTCTATAGTGCAATAACTGCCTATATCTTAAGACTGAAATCTCGCGCCGCAATGAAAAGAATCTTGCCTGACTGCAGCAAAGAGTACCGGAATCTCGACGTAGCTGTTGTGCACACGCTCTTGATCGAAAAGGTTCTAGGCATTGAATCGTCAAAGATCGAAGATCATGTGCGATACGAGCGTGGAGCAGAAAGTACAATGAGACGAGTGGACTCTGGAGAATTCCAACTCGCCTTATTGATGAACCCAACAAGACCCGACCAGGTAAAGGAAGTCGCAGAGAAGAGAGAACGCATGCCTCAGAAGTCTACGGATTTCTACCCGAAACTGGTTTCGGGTCTCGTGTTCCATGATGTAGCAAAGTAATCGAAGCTCGCCTGGCAGCCTTCTGAGTTGCCGGGCCGGGCTTGGAGGGGAGTAAAAGAGGAGGAGTGATGAAGGCATGTATCGTTTTGTCCGTTTTGATCCTCGCTGTTCTTTGCCAAGCGCAAGCGATCGAACATCCACCC
>DAOVAN010000147.1 GCA_030671005.1 Caldifarciminota bacterium | reverse complement strand
ATTCGCCATGCCAAAACAACACCCCAAGCAGTTTCAATGGGTGCTCAAAAGAATCGAAACCGGTGTCCTCCGCGAATACCTACAGCCAAGACTTATACCCAGGCTCATTGACAGCCTCGACTATGTACGCGGCGTAAAATCCACCGTCAAGAAAATTCTATCCTTGGACAACTTCGATGCGATGCTTGGGCAAACATCAGAAAAAGATGCCTTAAGAATTCGGGAGTCAGTTAAAGGGAATGCGACGCTGACCGATTATGAGAAAAAGAATTTTTTAAGAATAATCGAACATCATTTTCCTTTGCTTTCCGAAAAGGAATCTGATATCATCTACTCCACAGGGACCGCGCTGAAGCGAAGAAAAGAAGAACTCAGACATATTCTCACGGTCGAAATTTCCGAAAACAAGAAGGACATAAGCCGGGCACGTGAGTTCGGCGATTTGAGTGAAAACTTCGAATACAAGGCAGCCAAGGAACGCCAGGATCAGTTATACCAGAAGGTCAAGACCATTGAATCTGAATTACTGAAAACACGGCTGATTGATGCTTCAAGGATAAAGACCGACTGCGTGGACGTCGGTACCGCAATCACATTGGAAAATCCCCGGGACGGATCACGGGTCGTCTATACAATATTGGGCAGGTGGGATACCGACCTGGAAAAAAGAGTCATATCTAATGAGGCACCGCTTGCCCGGACAATGATGGACAGCAAATGCGGTGATGTCGTAGAAATCGACGGCATCGAACATAAAATCGTCAAAATCGACAAGGCGCTGTAAGGTACAGCAGTAATATCAACTAACGACCTCGTTAAACCAAATAGTCCGAAGCATCAAACAAGAGCTCAATCAGCTCAGGGAAAAGCTCGAACAATTGAAAAAGGAATTGAAATAAGAAATCGAAACACTCATTGGGCAAAGATATGTCAATCGCTAAAGTATATCTTTGGCCTTTACTACAACCATGGACAATTCCAGATTTATAATACGAGTGTAGTAAACGATTGACAACATACTCCTCCGGTATATACTTATCACATGAAATTCAAACCAGCAAAGCTGGATAAGCTTGCGACAATAGTAACGGTATGCGTCACGGTACTACTAGTTGGGCTGTCTCTATTTTTCATCATCGAAGTGCCCTATGGATGGCTATTCGCAATCCTGATGATGTCAATCATTCTCTTTTCGTATCTGTTGAGTCCTGCACAGTATTTCTTTGAAGGCTCGACACTAGTAATACAAAAGGTCATCGGCAGAAAGAGCATCATTTCCCTGGAAGACGTTGAAGGGTACACAGTGATTCCGGATTTCACAAAATTGCGTGTCGCCCGGACCTTTGGCAACGGTGGTCTCTTTGGTTATTATGGCACTTTTTCAACAGCTGAATACGGTGCGATAAATTGCCAGCTGAGAAATTTAAAACAGGTTTTCATCATAAAAACCACTCGTGGTACATTCGCAATATCGCCGGCCGATGCCACAAGATTCGAGGAGTACTTCATAAATACGGTCCAGGGATTAAAACCCGAACTCACAAGACTGACACCATCAACGCCCAGCGCCATGCGACATGCAAGCCCTCTCATACTGCTATTACCTGCAGCGATTTTCATATTGACAATGGTATTAATCTTCTCTCTTTATCCACAACTACCCGAACGCATCGCGGTTCATTTCGACATGCAGGGAAATCCCAATGGATGGGCTTCAAGGTCATCATTCATCGCTTCTGGGCTCATTCCAGTGACGGTTCTCTTTGTGGTCAGTATCGCGGTTTTTTTCGTCATCCGGAGGGCCACACACAAACCGACCCTACCGTACATGATAGTCGCGTTATTTGCTGTCTTTCAACTCTTCACTACATATATTTCTCTCGACACATACTGGATCAACAAGCATGACGCTCACCTCATACCGTTTCCTTACAATATCATAGGTTATGTGGTGATTATTGTAGTATTACTTTTGGTCTATTACCGAAAAACAAAAACGACTGTATAATCTGGGGTCTGTACAGAATTTTCGAATACCTACTTAAATATCTTCCTTCCCCTGCCAACGGTTTTGTTTAGTTGTTCCTTGAAATAGTCTGTGCTCTCGACAACGTGTTTTGGAATCTGCTGGCAGTAGTATTCCCAGGATCTTCGGATTTCGGGACCTAACAGCTGGGCAATCGTCCCATCGCGGAGGCCCTGTTCCACGCGTGCCTTGTTGTATAATACCAGATCAGATGCAAGAGCTTTAGCGAGACGGCGCGCTCTTGCATGCCATTTCTTATCCTCTTCGCTCATCTGTTCTTCAGACAGATGTACCTTTCTCTCAACAGATTCCTCTACTGCCTTGCGCTCAGCTTCAGCCTTCTCGGGTAATTGGAGTGATGGCGGTTTTTCAATGGCAGGCGGTGGCGGGGTAGTCGCCTCAGACTCAGGCTGAACCGTGGTGGCTGCTTTTTCTTCGATGATCATAGGCGGTATTTTTTCATCGGCCGGCGTTGGCCTCTTGATGTATATCACATTGTCACACTTCTTGCAGCGTACTTTCACACCAGCCGCGGGTATCTTCTTCTCATCAATATTGTATGTCGTGTGGCAGTGACTACATTCAACAATCATTGCTTATCTCGCCATAAATCTTTGAACATTTCTCCCTGAGTTCGTCAATCGTACCGTTGTTCTCGATCACATACCTTGCCCTTGTCGCCATTTTCTCATCATCTTTTTGCATTGCGGATATCTTCTCAAAAAGCTCCTCACCTATACCCTTCGCGCGCGCCCTCACCACTTTCTTGTCACGGTCGGCGGTTACCAGAATCGGGTAATCAATAACGTCATACACATCATCCCAGTCAAACAGTAGGGCTGCATCAATGATTAAAACATCTGATTTTACGTCCTCTATCCGGCGCAGGATCTTTTTCACTAGTATCGGGTGTGAGATTCGATTGAGAAACATCAGTTTTTCCGGATCAGAAAACACCAACTCACGAAGTTTTTTCTTATCAATATCCATGCCATTCATTATCTGACTGCCAAACTCATCCCGCAATATAGCGCTTATTTCCGGCAGGACTTCCCACCCAATCGCATCGGCAGAGATATACTCAGCACCCAAGTCTCTGAATATCTCTGCCACGGCTGTCTTACCCACACCTACATTACCTCCAACACCTATTACAACCTTCGTACCACGGCGCATCAGATACGCTTGAAACAGAGTGTCACATTATGTCCACCAAACCCGAGAGAATTCGAAAGGGCAAAATCTATCTCTAGTTTCCTCGAGTTGCCCCTGACCATATCAAGACCTTCACATTCCGGATCTGGGTCTTCCAAATTGATCGTTGGGTGCACTATCTTGTCTCTGATCGCAAGAATCGTAGCGACCGATTCCAATGCACCAGCCGCGCCCAGACTATGGCCAATCATTGATTTCGTAGCAGTTATCACCAATTTCTTTGTGTGGGCACCAAAAAGATCCTTAATTGCTCTTGCCTCGAATTTATCGTTCAATTCGGTTGATGTACCGTGGGTGTTTATGTGACTGATATCCTCTTTCCTGCAACGGGCTTCGGCGATCGATCTTGCCATGGATCTACGCGCTCCCTCACCCTCAGGCGCCGGTGCTGTGATATGATACCCATCACCAGTAGCACCGAAGCCTACTATCTCGCAATATATCTTGGCGTCTCTCTTCTGAGCAAATTCCAGTTCCTCAAGTACTAGAGTCGCTGCCCCTTCGGCCAGGACAAAACCGTCGCGTGCTTTGTCAAAAGGCCTCGATGCCTTCTGTGGTTCATCATTCCGACGTGAAAGAGCACGCATGTTGCTAAACCCAGCGAGGGCAAACGGCGTGATCGGTGCCTCTGCACCACCCGTGACCATCACCTCGGCATC
>DAOVAN010000049.1 GCA_030671005.1 Caldifarciminota bacterium | reverse complement strand
AGCAGAATACGGAGATTGCCGCGTCGTCCGCCTGCGGCGGACTCCTCGCAATGACCACAGACGTGGAGAGTAGCACCCCGATACGATTGAAACCTACGGGGCAGGCATCTGCCCGCGGTGGATTCGCAATGACGACCGAAGAAAGGAACCGCGATGGTAGCAGCGCGTACCCAAAAAAAAGGGCAGGATAAACCTGCCCTTTTCTTAAGTAAGAAGATGTTAGAACGTAACGTAGGTGAAGAGTGAACCACCCAGCATTGCATCAGGATCAGTGCCGAAGAAATCGCCGGGCATCCAGTAACCACCTGTGAACCCAAGAACGACTCTCTTCTGATACATATACGTTGCCAAAAGCGCAAATTCCTGACCCATATCAGTCTCAACCCCGGTCATAACCTGATCTTTGGCATATTTGAAGTAGTCGAATCTCAGTGTTACGAGAGGATTGTGATATCCGATATAGCCATTGATTACGCTCATATTTGTGATGAAGTACTCCTCAGGATATCCCGGTAGCATAAGCGAGAAGCCATAAGTCGTGCGTAGCGAATGTGCAGGACCAAAACCAGGCCAGTACTTATAGAAGTCGTTCGTATACGGACCCCAGAAAGGTGACTCATAGGTCGCGTTCTCGGTGGGCTCTAACGGCATGCCCAGAGTATCAACGTCGTCACCAGAGAAATAGTAATAACCACCACCTATCATGAGTGGCATTGTTGGTGACTTGTAGTCTAGCTTGCCGCTATAGTGCATGCCTTTGTAATCGATCTCGGTTGCGTTCTTTTGGCTGCCCATCATCTGGGTAAATTCACCGGCCACATAGACACCTGCGAGTGGACCGACTTCCAGTCTGCCTCCGAGCCACATTGGCTCATCCTTTACAGTATAGGGGATTGTGTCTTCCACTGTGTAGCTCTGCGTCCTATACCAGGCATAGAGGGGAACCCTGATCGCACCTTCCATGAATTTGATGGTGAAATAGCCACCCAACAGATCCATATCATCATCTACTACGCCAACTAGAGGATTACCGACTGCGAAACAGCCGCCGTTTTCCTCTAACCGGTACCAGTCAAGGTTGTAGTCGATCACATCAGTATTGCCATAGAACTTGAACCCCATGATGCCATCCTCGCCGCCATCAAAGAACTGGTTGCCGTAGAGCACGTGCATTTTCCCAGCACGGAATGAAATGGGAGCATCGAATAAATTGGCAAAATCGATATATGCCTCGCGGACCCCCACGTCATGACCTGGTGTCCCGCATGCTTCCCCCGCGCCAGTTATTGGGTGCTGGCCAAATGTGCCCCAGCCACCGACAGTGACCTGGGACGTAATACCACCACCAAAATCAGCCTTAACACCGACGTCCGCATGCATATAGTAGAACTGGTCGCCGTCTTCTATCGCCAGGGTGTCGTTACCATCGAAGCGCGCATTGTCCCAGAAGAAGCTGTAGAGATAGAACGTGCCATTATTCGTAATCTCCACCTTTCCTGCGAAGGATACTGAACCTACGAAAAACAGAGCCAATACTACACATAGTAGCTTATTACGCATCATTCCTCCTTGTTTTTATGGTTTTGTTGGCCTCATTACACCATTTTCATCCCGCTTGAGCGGGTATGGTTGCTTAGGCAAAGGCGCACCAGGCATTTCTTCAACCGAAACGCCGTGCTCCCAGTCAGGTGGACAGATAGCAATATAACGCGCATAGCCGCCTGTACCACCGAGTGGTTTTGCGAAACCGATCGCGATGAGTGCACCTGCCTCAGGAACCATATCAAGATATGCTACACCTTCTGCCTGACAGAAGTGAGCGTGCATCAACCAATACTCACCTTCCAAATTCGGTGTCGTATCGGTATCCAGAGCTTCGTGCCCATGAAATAAAATGCTACGCTCGTTGTGTAGGAATTTGATTGCTTCCAGATCAACTCCAGGGAATGGTTTTGCGTTGAACTCCTTATTCGTTTCCCATCCCTTGTACCAATCAGACCGCGCCATCACCACTGAACCTTCGGGGATCTTACCATATTTCTTTTCCCAGCCTTTGATATCAACCATACCTAGGTGATACCCGGGGTTCTCTGCTACCTTATCGCTAATATTGATCACGACCAGCGGCCGTATGCAATAGGTAGGTGGCAAGTCACTTATCGTTGCACCATACTCATCCCAATGCGATGGTGGATCCAATTGTGTACCATACTGGTCAGTGGGAATCCAATAAGAAGTAGCAACGAAACCGTGAGGATCATAGGTATAGACGTCGCCTATCGACGCATAATCACCAAGATCTGCGCCAGCCTTGGTTCCTTCAAACTTCGCCTGACCAAATCCTGGCCATACAGGCTGCGTTGGGTGAAATGCGTGGGTGAGGTCAACGTACTTACACTTCATCAAGTACTTATTGTACACGTCCCACAGATCCATCTCTTCTGCCTTAAGACTGCCCATGGTCATTACGATTAACGCCCCTAGCAGTACAAGGCATATCCTTTGTTTCATTTGTTACCTCCTCTAAAACTGCCAATACTCTTCTCAAATCTTATCAATCACCTCCCTTCATACTTTATCCTTTTTTCTTGATAGTTCTTAAAAGGCAATAAGCTAGCCCGCCATATATTACAGCACAGCCAACTACTAGCATTACTATTGCCGAAACTGGCATATGTTCCTCCCATCTGTATTATAGCAATTATATAAAAGATTCCTAAAAAGTCAAGGGTTTTCTTACACCTGCGGCTAATCGCCCTTGGAGACACCCGTCGTCACAGTTTTGCCCCTTATTGACATGAGCACAAAGGACAAAATCACAATGCCTATGGCAATCACCACGCCAACAATGGTTGCCCACGTAGGATAGCCGCCATAGCCCTCCTTTATGAGCGTCACGACACTCAAAATGAATGAAATTCCAAGGATTACCGGTGTCACTATCTTAATGCAGATGTCCCACCATATGCCGATCCGGAATTCAGAAACCTCGTTCACATATTCGCGCATTTTGCTTGCCTTGTATACATACCCAATGACAATACACTCCAGCAATCCAACCAGGGTCAGACCGAACGTATTCGCGAAATAATCCACAATATCAAGCCAGTAATAGCCACCTCGGGTCGTGAATACTATGCCAATGAGAAATCCACAAATACATACGATAGGCAATACCCATTTCTTATTCAATTTCCATTTGTCGGTGAATCCCGCAACAAAGGGCTCAATCTGAGAAAACGCTGAATCTATACCGAGCGTCAACAGCAACAGGAAAAACAGGATACCAAAGAATGCCGGTACTAAAGGAAGCAATCTTATCGCGGTTGGGTAGGTGATAAACGCGAGACCTAAACCAGATTGTGTTACTTCAGGCACGCTGACACCCATCGCTTGTGCAAGATAACCGAGAATTGAGAAAACGGCAAATCCCGCAAAGAAACTTGTGCCACAATTGGCCAGGGAAACAATGAATGCATTATTCGCAATGTCACTCTTACGCGGCAAATAACTGGAGTAGACAATCATCGTACCCATGGCCAACGAGAGTGAGAAGAAAATCTGTCCGTATGCAGCCAGCCAAACCCGTGGGTCGCCCAATACCGAGAAGTTCGGTGTGAGGTAAAATTTCAAACCCTCGATGGCGCCCGGTAGGGTCAAGCCTCTTATCACCATAATCACCAGGATAATCCATGGAATGATTACTGTATAGAATACGATCTTGCTCAGCGCCTTGAGACCCTTGAACAAACAAAGATATACCGCAAACCAGACAACAGCTAAACCTATGACAATCGGCCAACGGATGCCGCCCAGCATACCTGGACCACCACTCAACTGCAGAAAATCCCTTTCGAAGAAACCCGCGGTGTCTGTTCCCCAACCTAGATTGAAGGCGTATGTTATGTAGTCCACACACCACGCCATAATCACCGGATAGTAAAGAAAGATAAGCATAACCACCATGAGCGCAAGCCATCCAACCCACTCGGTTCCTTTACGTACCTTAGCAAAGGCAGTAGGCGCACCAGCCTGCATCTTTCTACCCAGGCCGTACTCCAAAATCATAAGAGGAATACCTGCGGTAAATAAAGCAACAAAATAAGGAATGAGAAAAGCACCTCCCCCATTCTCATAACAAATATAAGGGAACCGCCACACATTACCGAGCCCGATAGCGGCGCCGATCGACGCGATGATGAAGCTAGACCTCGACGTCCACCTTGCTCTCTGCCCGTTCATTTTACCTCCTTTTCCTACATACTATTTCAAAATGCCCAGAATACAACATTCATAGACCATACTCAACATGGTCATTGTTTGAAGACATTATGAACATTCAAGAAATCAACCAGCAACGAAAACCCGGTTTCTTTCTTGCCGGCGCCAGGTCCGACAATTGTCACCTTGCCTAACACGTCAGTTGAGAAGGTCAGGGCATTAGTTACACCAGTAACATGATAAAGAAAATCGTCAGTGCCAACAAGCTCCGGTGAGACCTTTGCCTTCACCTTACCGCTTTCTTTCCATGCCCGGCCAATGAGCTTATATCTTTTTCCTTCCTTCTTTGCTTGCTCTATATCCTCTAGGGTGATCTCGGTTATACCCTGAGTAGGCACATCCGGAGGTTTCATGTCCGCGCCCATTACTACATTAGCGAGAATCACAATCTTTGCCTGTGCATCCCATCCCTTCACATCAGCATCAGGTTTTGTCTCTGCGTAACCGAGTCGCTGCGCTTCTTTGAGAACCGCATCGTAGCTCTGGCCTTCAGCCATCTTGGCCAACATGTAATTGGTGGTGCCATTCATTATTCCCTTCACTTCCTGAACATCGGCGCCGGCCAGGGCATCAAGGGACAAATTGATTGCTGGTGTTCCACTCAGCACGGTCCCCTCGAATCTCAACGCCACGTTGTTCTTGCGCGCGAGTTCGGCAAGCTCTCTATAGAAAAGCGCAAGCGGGCCTTTGTTGGTGGTAATCACGTGTTTCTTTCTACTGAGTGCGGTCCGTATGTGCGTGATGCCTGGTTCACCATTTTCAATATCTGTTGGGCTGACTTCAACAATCAAGTTGGCATTACTATCAGTTATTGTCTTAACACTATCCCAACCTTTAGCGCCCTTATCATAATTACTTATGCTTCCATCTTTCTCAACTAGTGCCAAAATCCTTTCCAAATCAAGACCTTCTTCTTGATAAATTGAGCCCTTTACAGGATCGGATATGGCGGTCACGACATATTCTAACCCAAAATTCTTTTTAAGAAATTCTCGCTTTTCCTTGAGCAATGTCGTAAGGCCTTGCCCCACAACTCCAAAACCAATGAATGCCAGCTTGTAACTCATCTTTCCTCCTTAATGTCATGTAATCGATTTTTAAGCAAAACAATCACATTAACGCTACTTAACATCTATTTCTCGTATGCCCTCGTTACTCGACTGGGTGATAATAGTTTCACTCTTGATGTTTTCATGTACAAAAGCCTTCTGCATAATTTCGGCAATATCATGCGTCCGCCCTTTGTCACAGATCGCAAAAATCGACAACCCACCGCCACTCACATTACAGCCATAAGCACCACCGTCAAGTAATTTCCGTTTAATGTCACCGTATCCTGGTATCGAGCGTGAACGGATAGGTTCAGATATCAAATCTCTGTTTATTGCCTGACCTAATTCTTCGATATCACCCCTCATGATGGCATGGACGACAAGGGCACAGAGCGCTAACTGCCCCTTGACCAAATCCAAGTCCATGGTCGGGGGGATCAACGAACGTGTCGTACGCTGCGTTTTTTTTAGAACCCCGATCACGATCGGAATTTCCGGCGTGTCGATTCTGACAACATCAATCGGCTGGTAACTCTTCACGATCACAAAACCACCCAGCATTGCACCAGCAACATTGTCAGCATGAGCCACGCTACCTGAAGCAATCTCGCCGTGACGCGCTATGTCGATCATCTGATTATTGCTGAGATTCAACCCGAGCAGCTTGTTCAAACCGTATACCGAGGCCGATGCACAAGCCCCTGATGAACCCAAGCCTGCACCGACACTGATCGTCTCTCTCGGCTCAATAAGGACACCCGTATTTGTGTTTGCTTTCTTCAGCAATTCAATAATAGCCAGCCCCGCACAATTTTCTTTTGGATCCTCTGGAATGTCTTCACGACACCCATCCGTTTTAATCGTAATCGATTTCGTTTCGTTAAGCTGCATGTGCAACTCGATATACGGACGCTCCAGCGCCAGAGAGAAAATATCAAAACCAGGTCCAAGATTTGCAATAGTGCTAGGTGCTCTGAGTGTTATCGATTTCAAATGAGACCTGTGTCTCTTAAGTTCTTCTTCAGTTTCTCTTTTTTTGAATCACTCAGTTCGGTCAAGGGAAGCCTCAGCTTTCCGCCTGGCAGGCCCATCAGGTTCAGCGCTTCCTTCACGGCAATAGGATTAGTCTCAACCCTGAGCAGCTCAAACAGAGTGTAGTATTTGTAGTGTAATTCCTGTGCTTTATCCTTATCTCCCTTTGTATAGTATTCATAGATATCTTTCATTACGCCCGGTACAATATTGCCCGCAATTGCAAAATTGCCATGGCCACCAAAACACAATAGAGGAAAAAGGGTGGTGTCCTTACCCGTGAACACACCGAAGTCTTGGTCTTTGGTAAGGTAGACAATCTTGGCAATGTGGTCCAGGGCTTTAACCCCTTCTTTTATACCCACGATATTAGGATGACGCGCTAATCTTCCCGTACCATCGGGGGAGAGATTAACCACCACCCTGCCGGGTGAATTGTGGATGAGAACCGGAACTTGTGATGCATCGGCGACCGTCTCGTAGAATTTGATTATTCCGTCTTCTTTAGGTAAAACAAGATAGGGAACGTAGACCGAAACATAATCACATCCAATCTTTCTAAAAAGATCTATTCTCTCCAGGGTTGCCGTAACCCCGCTCGTGCACGTATCAGGAATTACTGTGCATTTTCCATTCACTTCTTCAACGATAATCTCCATTACGCGCGCGATTTCTTTTCCTGATAGCAGACTGTTCTCTCCAGTTACCCCCAAGGGCGCGATCCCGTAGACACCGGCCTCGACCTGTCTTCTCACGAGCACTCTCAACCCCTGTTCATCCAAAGTCAGATCGTCCTTAAACGGAGTAACGAGTAACGTATTTGTGCCTTTCAACATATTCTTCTCCTCTTCGTCAATTCTTCATGTCAGCGGATTACATAAAAGGCGCCCACTCTATGGAAAAATCCCAGCAACCTTTATAATGTACCTTCCGCCACAATCCTCACAAATTGAAACAAACGACCTTCGGCTCAGTTTGCTCGAGCAATGAAAACTTAATGCCTTCCCTGCCGAGTCCGCTATGCTTAACTCCGCCAAAGGGCATTTCGTCTAAGCGATAATCAGTAGAATCATTCACGATCACGCTACCAAAATCGAGTTCGTACACTGCCTTGAACGCCTTGTTAATATCCTGAGTAAAGACCGCAGCATGCAAACCATAATTCACACTGTTTGACCTCTTGATTGCATCATCCAGGTCATTATATTTATACATCAATACCACAGGACCAAAAACCTCTTCGACTGCGAGTTTTGCGTTCTCGGGCACATCAACCATAACCGTGGGGTCATAGAAGTTGCCATTCCTCTTACCTCCGGTAAGGATCTTGCCACCCTGCTTCACGGCATCATCTACCCACTCTTCGACGCGCTTGGCCTCTCTTTCATTGATCATCGCACCCATATCTGTGGATTCATCCAGTTGATCGCCGACCTTCATTGCCTTAGTCTGCTCCACGAATTTCTTCACGTAGCCATCAAATACTTTCTCGTGTATGAACATTCTCTGCACACCAATGCAATTTTGACCAACCGCCCAGAAAGCGCCCGACACGGAAAGGTCAATTGCCTTGCTCATGTCTGCATCCTCGCACACGATAACCGGGCAATTCGAGCCCAGCTCCATGGAAATCTTCTTCAAACCAGATCGCTTGAGAATCTGCACCCCGGCTTCAACGCCGCCGGTCAAGGTGATCATACGCACTGCAGGATGTGAGACAAGCACATCACCAATCTCTGAGCCACGACCCGTGATTATGTTCAGGACTTTAGGCGGTAAACCAGCCGCCAGAAAAGCCTCGCCTAATTTCAAGGCAGAAAGTGGAGTATCTGTTGCCGGTTTAAGTACTACAGAATTACCTGCCGCTATTGCCGGGCCGAGTTTGTGGGCCACTAAGTTAAGCGGGTCGTTGAATGGTGTAATAGCAACAATCACGCCGATCGGAAATCGATAATAGTATCCAACGCGATTCTCACCGCCCGGGAAGCTGTCAAAGGGTATGGTCTCACCAAGGATTCTGCGCGCCTCTTCTGCAGAAACGCTTATTGTATTCATGCAGCGCGCCGTCTCTTTCCTGGCCTCTCTGATCGTCTTACTGCCTTCAGATGCGATCATCTTCGCAAAATCCTCGAAGTTCTTCCTGATGTAATCAACAACACCCCACAATATCTCCATCCTCTTGTGTACTGGCATTTTCTTGCTGACTTGAAAACCTTCAACTGCCGATTCAATGGCTTTCACCACATCTTCTTTTGTACCTGCGGGTATGTGATCAATGACCTTGCCGTCGTACGGTCTGTGAACTGGTATCGTCTCTTTTTTGTCGACCCATGCACCGCCGATCAACATTTTCATATTATCCTCCTTAATTGTGTAGTAATGCAGATTTCCGAAAAATCGTTATAATAGTGCGTTAATTTTATATGAACGACCTACGATACTATAATATAGTAAGTTCTAACCCTATGTCAAGTTCAAACCCTTAGTCACAATAAGATTTAAGTCTATTGTTCAAAACTGTGTGACAATTCAGAAATCCTGCAAATGTGTCTTGGAAACTTGCACCTGCCGTACGATGAGGACCACGGTGAGGACGACAATAATGGCAATCAGGGCAAGCGGTCTTTGCCAATGGATGAGAAAGAAGTAGAAAACGACAAACCCTACAATTGCACCAGTATTAATCCGGGAGCTGAACCAGCCCTTCAGATCGAAATACCTGGCAACGTACCCTCCAATGACCGCACCCAGAAGAGCGAAGGCAAATGTCTTCGGAGCGAGCCCAACAAAAACACCCATCGCCGTCATCATACCCTCTCCGCCGTCGGATCTCATATAGACTGGCCAGCAGTGTCCAACAACAGCAAGAATACCAGATAACCCCACTACCCATAAAGGAAACCCAAGCGATGTCGCAACAAGCACTGGTAATAACCCCTTCCCGAAGTCCAGCAGCACAACCAATGCACCTGTTCCTTTTCCTGCCTGGCTAATCACATTTGCCGCACCGGGGTTAAGTGAACCAACCCTACGAATGTCTACACCCTTTAACCATCTAACAATCAGATAAGCGAAAGGAACCGAGCCTAGGAGATAGGAACATATCAGTAAGATGATCACCATGCCCTTATGCCCCGCATACATTGATCACGCCACATAGTACACCATTATAACAGCGCTTCTCACCCAAAGTCAAGCGTCAAAATCCGGGGACAGGCATACACTTTTGCACTTTTTGCAAAAGTTAACAAAATATAGCCCTAAAGGATCTACGACACGTTGGTTTTACTAACAATTGACAAATACTTCAGAATTCATATAATAAGATGATCCTCGGTAGCTCAATTGGTAGAGCATCCGGCTGTAATAAAAACTAAGGCATGAACGAATGGCTGACAAGAGACGATACAGAGATAGAAGAGATTACTTGATAAAAGCCGTCCGGCGGAAGAGAAAACAAATCCGGGAGAAAGCGATCGCATATAAAGGCGGGCGTTGCGAAATCTGTGGGTATAAGCGATGCCCAGAGGCTATGGAATTTCATCACACGAACAACAACGAAAAAGACTTCGGCATCTCCGAGAAGGGTTACACACGCAGTTGGAAGAAAGTGAAGGCTGAGTTAGATAAGTGTGTGATGCTATGTGCGAATTGTCACCGTGAAGTTCATGCTGGATCGTTGCAGCTTCCACGAGAAATCGTGGTTGAAAAATCGGGTGAATTCAAGGAAGCCTAAACTCCACCCTTGTCATTGCGAGGAAAGGAGTGACGAAGCAATCTCCTACTGGGGTATGGTAACCCTGAGCCAAGCCTCGCCCGGATTGTTGGACGAGGAAGGTGCAGAG
>DAOVAN010000103.1 GCA_030671005.1 Caldifarciminota bacterium | reverse complement strand
AAACGACTTCAGGAAAGCCCTTCCGCTTTGCCCTGTGCAAATCGATCTTTGCGTAACCCATGTCGGCAAAAGGATCGATATAGACCTTTTCCTTATTCGTTTTACTCATAATCAAAGGATGTTATTAAGTTATTATGTAATTGTGTCATTTCGTCTTTCAGTGCTAAAAGACTTCGGCTGAGAAGCGATAGACCTCGGCGTCTTTTGATTTGTAAGCGTCGCTCGGCAGTCCTGCTTTGTGACATGTTTCCACGAGAAACTCGTCAACATTCCAGCCGTATTCGGCTGCTACTTGCGGCAATAGTAACCCGCTGTACATTCCTTTACGGATGAGGAGGCCGTCGCGGCCAACGACGATTTCCTCTTTGTCTTTTACTTTTTGCAATGGCGTGAGCACTGATATTTCGATTTCCAGATCCGACAATTCAGCTTGCGTGACTGGTGGAAAACGCGGATCTTCGAGTGCGGCGGCACGTGCCATTTCCTGACAGGACAAATACAGCGGCTGGTCGCCTATGATGCGGCCAATACAGCCGCGCAAGCTACCGTGTTTGTTTATCGTGACGAATATGCCGTAAGGCTCCTTGAGCTTCTTGGGAATGTCCTTTGGCGCAGGAGGACGCTCCCCGCGGACCGCTGCTTCGATAGATGCGCGTGCGATCTCCTTGATTTTTATTTTATCCTGTTCTCCAAAACCGAGTTCAACACCTACTTCCATTTCTTCTTCCTTGTAAAATGCGGCAGCCATGTAACCGACTACCTGTGAATGATCTCCAGTGATATCGCCACTCGTAGCATAGCGTAGAGGTTTGGATTTTGTCGCGCCCATCTCCCGGGTAACAAGCATTGCCGTGATTATTGGACCAGCACCGCAGGCCTCACAACTGTCGGTCTTGAATCGGTTGTGTAGAAGCTCTGGATCATACTTTGCTACTGCCTCGACGACCAGGTTGTCCAGTTCTTCGGCTTCTTTCTGAGGATGGAAATGCGATAGATCTGAACTCGCAATAATCAATATTCTTTTCCCTTTTGTTGCCTTCACAATGGCCTTGCTCAACAATTCACAGGTTTTGTAATCCTGCGTGCCCATCACGATCTCCACTGTCTTGAATCTCTTGAGGACTGTTTGGACAAAGGGCATCTGTATTTCTACTGAATGTTCAGCAGCGTGTGCTGCCGGTTCATAGACAATGTTCTTATCTTCCGCGGCGATCTTCTTTGCGAGCTCAAGGTCGTAGTCAATTTTGCCTAGCGGTGTTTGACGTCCGGCCATCATGTCAACCGATGCTCCGTAGAAACCATGACGATGGCTGGGGCCAATCACGATTACGTCGTCGAATTCCTTATTTTCTACTGTCTTATAGGCGAACGCTGCCACTGGACCAGAATATGTATACCCAGCATGGGGTGAAACCAATCCATAGATCTCGCCATGCACCTTGGACCGTGCCTTGTCTAAAAATGATTCGATCTGTTTCTTCAATTCATGCTCTTCCCCAGGATACCAGGTGCCAGCATGGATCGATTCACGATAATCACTACCTTCACAGTTATTAACCATAAATAAGGCTCCTATGACCAAAATTTTGATGAAAAATCTCGTCAACATGTGAGGTGTAAACAGGCTATCGCCTTCTTTTTCTCGACAACACGATTATACTCCTGACAGGCTTCCTCCGTTGGCAAAACAATTGTATCGATTTTCATTTCATGCACTTTTTCTAGTGTTTTTTCGTCGACTTTCATTAAACCCGGTTGACCAGTGCCAATGATGATGATCTCTGGGTGGTGTTCAATTACCTCTTGGATATCTTCGATTTCCAGAAAATGCCCCTGCTTGCGCCACCACTTCGCGTTGACGTGATCTGGGTAGATGATGACATCACTGTGATAGGTCTTACCGGATATTTCTATCTTTCCAAACTCATACGCCTCAACCACATAACTATCTTATGAATAAATCAGGCAGTGTCAAGATAATAAATGCACGGACCGCGTTGTGCGGTTTCGAAAAGCGTATCGTTTTCGAATCGCGGTCACGCATTCTATCGACCGAATAACGTTAGAAGAAACCGTATCGCATTTCGTTCCGCTTTGAGAGAATGTTCGCCGAAAGCGAGAGTGCGCATTTCCATTTCGTGTCGAGACTCGAAGTCAGGAAGGAAACCGTGCAACGATTATTGTCCTTTTCCCGTTGGCACGGGATGCTCGCTTTCACTCTCAAATCAAAGATTTGTGTGAAAAGGCATCGACAAACTCGAAGAATGATATGTTTGCCGTCCGGTAATGCCAAATGCACATGGATTCTTAGACAAGTATTCACTTGACAGTAAAGTTCAATCGGAGTAGGATAGACCGTGAAATTGGCCGATGTTGCCGGCATTGTTGCCGGTGCTGCGTATGGAAATATAGAATTTGAGATAAGTAAAATCCTACCTCCTGAAGACGCCCAGGCGGCGGACCTCACTTTTCTCTTCGATATCACAGAGCAAACAGATGCTGGTGTTGTTATCGGTAACTGCAAGGTCTCCGGCAAGAGCGGTATTGTTGTGGAAGATACGAAGGAGGCAATGTTCTGCCTGTTACGGGAGCTCAGCAAAACACAGAGGATGGCAGGTGTATCCCCGCAAGCAGCTCTCGAAGCCAGCGTACAGATTCCTGAATCCTGCACGGTTGAGCCTTTTGCCGTCATCAGGCAAAACACACGTATTGGTTCCAGTACTTATATTGGAGCACACTGCTATATCGATGAAGGTGTTATTATTGGCGAGAATTGTGAAATACATCCCAATGCCGTGATATACAGAGGCACAAAGATCGGCGATTTCGTCATCCTCAACTCAAGTGCGGTGATTGGGAAAGAGGGTTTTGGCTACGTCAAGAGAAAAAGGTACGAGAAGATTCGACACATGGGTGGTGTGATTATCGAGAGTTTTGTCGAGATCGGCAGTGGCGTGACAATTGATCGTGGTACGATTGGCGATACAGTAGTCGGGGAGGGCACGAAAATTGATAATCAGGTGCATATTGCTCATAATGTCATAATCGGCAGGAACTGCATAATCATGGGACAGGCAGGTATTGCCGGGTCCTCGAGGATTGGCGATAACGTCATCTTGTGTGGTCAGGTGGGGATCAGTGATCATCTCCAGATCGAGGACGATGTGATTGTTTACGCTAAGAGCGGTGTGTTCAAGCCGCTCAAACAGGGAGGAAAGTACTCGGGCAACCCTGCCCGGGAGCACAATGCCGTACTGAAGGCGATGGCACGCTTGTACCGGAATAGCGAAGTCAACAAACATTATTGATGAAAGCTACATTAGAGGGACATTGCTTGAGCGGTGGTTACAGTCGTGTCGAGATCAGTCGTAACGAACATTTTGCCCTTTATCTACACCTCGATTCACGAGAACCGCTGAGCCTTGCCTATGAAATCCGGAACATTAGGATCAGGGACCATCTGGTCTCAGTCGGTGAGCAGTATCGATTGAATCTTGTTGAACATTTCTTCTCGGCTTTGTACGGGTTGAATCTTTTCAATATCAAGATTGACGTATACGGTGATGAGCTACCTTTTTTCGACGGGTCGAGCATAGAATTCGTCAGAGCGCTGGAAAGAGTGAGCAATGGCAGCCCGCCCCAGAGCATTAGATTGCGTGAATCGTTCGTTGTGGAGGAAGGTAACAGCTCTATCTACTATGTGCCTGATGATACTGATGAACTAGTCGTAGATATGGAATTGAGCCATTCTTATATCGGTACCCAGAGGACGATCCTCCGGCTCACCCCCGAGACGTATGAGAAGGAGATTGCACCAGCACGCACTTTTGTCTTCACCAATGAGGATGATCCTCGGTTGAAGAATCTGCCGCCGTATGGTATCGGCATCACGGGAGAAAAGATATACTCGGCTACGCCGTTGCGATTTCCTGATGAGCCGGTAAGACACAAGGTATTGGATTTGCTGGGTGATTTGTACGTCTTGAAGAAGAGCCTCCGTGGAAAGATAGTCTGTAAGAATACCTCACATCACATGAACCTGGAATTTGTGCGTCGATTGATTTGGGCGAAAGGCGGTCATGATGAATAAGAAAGTCGCACTTTTCATGGCCAGTCTGTTTTTCGTTCCGCATCTACTCGGCGGAAGAGAAGAAAATGAGGGTATTGTTCCGCCGGTTGCCCGTATTATTCCGAAAGTGGATACGGTGCATGGTGACATTCTGGTTGATAACTACTACTGGCTCAGAGACAGAAATAATCCTGAAGTGATTGAATATCTCCACATGGAAAACAGATATACCGAAGCGATGATGCAGCATACTGAGGCATTACAGGAGAAGCTGTATAGAGAAATGCGCTCACGCATCAAGGAGACTGACCTGTCCGTACCAGCGAGACTCGATGACTACTTTTACTATTCGCGCACAGAAGAGAATAAACAGTATACAATATATTGCCGGAAAAAAGAGAGTCTTAATGAACCTGAACAAGTGTTACTCGACCTTAATGAATTAGCGCTTGCCCATTCATATGTTGAGTTGGGTGCTTATGAAATCAGTCCGGATCATAGATTCCTTGCTTACTCGATCGATACGACAGGTTCTGAGCGATATGTGCTCTATATAAAGGATCTCGAAAAGAACACCTTGCTGGCAGAGAGTATCGCCAATGTGGGCAGGCAGGCAGCATGGGCAAATGACAACAGAACGCTTTTCTATGCGGCGCTGGATGATGCGAAAAGACCGTACAAGCTACGGCGTCATGTGTTGGGCACTGATCCGAGTGAGGATCCGGTATTCTATCACGAGACCGACGAAGCTTTTTGGCTTGATATATCAAGGACAAAGAGCGGACGATATGTGGTAATGGAATCGGGTAGTCACACTACGACTGAGATTCACTACTTGGATGCCGATGAGCCATTGAGTGATTTCAGAGTCATACTACCGCGCGAACCAGGGGTTGCTTACTACATCGGCCACCATGCCGACCGATTCTATATCATAACAAACAAGAATGCAGTGAATTTCAGATTGATGGAAACACCGGTGCACAACACTGCTTGGGAGAATTGGAGTACTGTCATTTCAAACCGCGATTCGGTGATGATTGATACAATCGATGTTTTTGAAAATCACATAGTCATCTATGAGAGAGAAGCGGGTTTGAAGAAAATCCGGATCATGGACATGGTAAAGAATGAGGATTACAGTGTTGATTTTCCCGAAGCCTCTTATACTTTTTGGCGAAGTAAGAACCCAGAGTATAAGACCGACATTCTGCGTTTCGAATATATGTTGCTGGTGACGCCAAGAACTGTTTTTGACTTCAACATGAACACGCGGGCATGTGAGTTGAAAAAGCAATACGAAGTGCTCGGTGGCTATGATCCAGATGAGTATCAGAACGAGAGGATTTTCGCGCGGCTCGAGGATGGCACCATGATACCGATTTCTCTTGTGTATAGAAAAAGGATCGAAAGTGATGGCAGCAACCCCCTCATATTAATGGGTTATGGTGCTTATGGTTGGAGTTACGAGCCTTATTTCTCATCGAATCGTCTCAGTCTCTTGAATCGAGGTTTTGTCTATGCGATCGCTCATGTGCGCGGTGGCAGTGAGATGGGTAAACACTGGCACGAACAGGGTCAGTTTCTCAATAAGAAGAATACTTTCACTGATTTCATTGCTTGCATCGAGCACTTGATTGAAGAAAAATACACTTCGCCTAAGCGTTTGATGATTTCGGGTGGCAGTGCGGGCGGGTTGCTTGTGGGTGCGGTGGCCAATATGAGACCTGATCTCTTTGAGGGAGTCGTGGCCGATGTTCCTTTTGTTGATGTTGTCAACACGCTATTAGATCGCTCAATTCCCTTGACGGTTGTCGAATACACTGAATTGGGCAATCCCTAT